>NZ_CAXTBY010000042.1:0-23251 GCF_964242245.1 uncultured Methylobacterium sp.
ACCGAGACACGACCCTCAGGTGACAGGCCGGACGCCCCCTTGTAAGCACGGGCGCCCGCGAAGACCCTGCCCGGAAGACCCATGTCCCACGCCGACCTCGCCCGGACCATCGAGACCGCCTGGGAGGAGCGCGCAGGCATCGACGCCACCACCCGCGGCCCCGTGCGCGAGGCAGTGGAGGCGGCACTCGCCCTGCTCGACTCCGGCGCGGCCCGCGTCGCCGAGAAGCACGGCAACCAGGATTGGGTGGTCAACCAGTGGCTGAAGAAGGCGGTGCTGCTGTCGTTTCGCCTCAACGACATGGCGCCGATCTCCGGCGGCCCCGGCGCGGCCCCATGGTGGGACAAGGTGCCCTCGAAGTTCGAGGGCTGGACTGAGGCCGAGTTCCGCGCGGGCGGCTTTCGCGCCGTGCCCGGCTGCTTCGTGCGCCGCGGCGCCTACGTCGCGCCGGGTGCCGTGCTGATGCCCTCCTTCGTCAACCTCGGCGCGCGGGTCGGCGCGGGCACCATGGTCGACACCTGGGTGACGATCGGCTCCTGCGCCCAGGTCGGCGCGAACTGCCACATCTCCGGGGGCGCGGGCATCGCCGGGGTGCTGGAGCCGCTCCAGGCCAACCCCGTCATCATCGAGGACAACTGCTTCATCGGCGCGCGCGCCGAGGTGGCCGAGGGCGTGATCGTCGGCGAGGGCAGCGTGCTCTCGATGGGCGTCTACATCGGCGCCTCGACCCGGATCGTCGACCGCACCACCGGCGAGGTTTTTTACGGACGCGTGCCGCCCTACTCCGTCGTGGTCTCCGGCACCATGCCGGGCAAGGCGCTGCCGGACGGCTCGGCCGGGCCGGGGCTGTACTGCGCCGTCATCGTCAAGCGCGTCGATGCCGGCACCCGCGCCAAGACGGCGATCAACGAGCTCCTGCGCACCTGATTTTCGCGCGTTCGGACCACCACGCCATGGAAACGACGCGGACCCTCGACCTCGTCGTCGCCGGGCGCCCGGTGCCGACGCCCTGCGACGAAGTGGGGGCGGGCCCCGAGGCGCTGCTGCTGCCGGCGCTCTCCACGATCTCGTCGCGGGCCGAGATGCGGGATCTCGCGGGCGCCCTCGGAGACGACCATCGCTGCCTCGTACCGGACTGGCCGGGCTTCGGCGACCGGCCCCGCGGGCGGCTGCCGCTGAGCCCGGCCACCCTGCACGCCTTCCTCGACGCGCTGCTGGCCGCCGCGCCCGGGCCCTACGCGCTGGGGATCGCTGCCGGCCACGCGGCCGGCTACCTCGTCGCCGCCGCGCGGCGGCATCCCGGCACGTTCGCGCGGCTCGTGCTGGTGGCGCCGACGTGGCGCGGACCGCTGCCAACGGCGATGGGGCCGGAGCGGCAGGGCCTGTTCACCGCGATCCGCCGTGCCGTCGAGGCGCCGCTCCTCGGCGACGCCCTCTACGGTCTCAACATCCGGCCCAGCGTGATTGGACGGATGATGCGCGCCCACGTCTACGCTGATCCCGGGCGGGTGACGGAGGCGGTGATCGCGGGCAAGCACGCCGTCACCTGCCAGCCCGGCGCCCGCTTCGGCACCGCGGCCTTCGTCACCGGCGGCCTCGATCCGGTGGGCACGCGGGACGCGTTCCTCGACCTGTTCGGCCCGAGCCTGCCGCCGATCCGGGTGCTGCGGCCGGAGCATGCCCCGGGCCGCTCGGGCGCCGAGATGGACGCTCTCGTGGGCTCAGGCCGGGTCGCGGGTGTGTCGGTGCCTGGGGCGCTGAGCCCGCACGAGGAGTATCCGGAGGCTGTCGCTGCCGCAATCCGGGCAGCGGTCTAGCCTGTCTTATCACGAGGGCGCTGGATCTCGGGTGGCGAGCGTAGCGCAACGCCAAGCCCGCCCACGACACTCCGCCAGACTGCCGACCGATCAGGCCGGACCTGCCTGCATCGTCAAATCGCCTTCCGAACTGCCCGAGCATGCGGTTCTTCGAGGTGTCCGACAGCTTGGCGCCATCCTCACCTCCGCCAGGTGCTGCGGCCTGACCCATAGCCAACGATGCTCAACGCTGCGTCGAGGACATGAAGAAGCCCCTGAGCTGGGGGCTGAGTTATTAAACACCACGAAGTTTTTTAGTTTTTCCATAATCCTTGGTCTGAAAATCGGACGGAAGCTCGGCAAGCCGATGTGCTCGCTTATTTCAATTGACAGTCTTCCACAATGCCGTCTTCTAGTTGATTATCTGCTGTAAAAACTTCGATTGTTGTAAGATTTACATGTCGATGAAAATTCTCACTCGATCTTCAGTAAAAAATGTCGCAGCATCGTCCGGGCATCGGCCTTGCGCGCCGCGCGCCAGTGCGGATCCGCCAGATCCTGGTCGAAGATCACCGAGAGCGTGTGCACGTTCGAGAGGTGGAACTGGGTCAGCGCCACCATGTGCACGTAGAGGCGCAGAGCATCGTGCCCGGGAGCCAGATGCCCCGACTCGCTGCCGCGGGCGAGGAGCTGATCGATCATCGCGAGCGTCGGCGAGGACATCTCGCGGATTGCCGCCGAGCGGCGCATGAACCGCGCCTTGAGGAGGTTCTCGTTGCTGAGGAGCCGCACGAGGTCCTGGTTGGCCTCGAAGTGGTCGTTGAGGAAATCGAAGAGCTGCAGCAGGCCCTCCAGGGGGTCCGCACGCTCGACGTCGAGTCTCAGCTCATGCTGGCGAAGCTCGCCCAGCGCGTCCTCCAGGACCGCAACGTAGAGACCCGACTTGCCCGGGAAGTGGTGGTACAGCATCCGCGGATTCACCCGCGCCTTGGCGAGGATGCGCTCGACCCGGGCGCCCGCGAAGCCGTGCTGCGTGAACTCGGCCCGCGCCGCGCGCATCAGCCGATCGCGCGTCGTCTCGGCGGCAGTACCCGGCGTCGACGCCCGGCGGCGCTTGCGCGGCGTGGCTGCGGGTGCCTCCGTTCGGGAGTCGCCGGTCATGCGAGCGGACGTCCTCCGAACAGGGCTTGGCCGGCAGCGATCAGCGCCGCGTCCGCGCCGTCGGCTCCGATCAGGGAAAGTCCGACGGGCGCCCCATGAAGGCGCGCCACGGGAAGCGTCACCTGCGGCAAGCCGCCATGCCCGGCGATCCCCGTGAGCGGGAGGGCGCGGGCGTAGAAATCGCCGAGGGTCGCAGCGTCGGCATCGCGCGGCAGCGCCGGGGTCGGCGTGGTCGGCACGACAAGGGCCGTGCCGGGCGCGAGAAGGCCCCGCGCCCGTGCGCGGATCGCCCGCCGAACCGGCTGCCAGCGTGCGACGTCCGCATCCGTGATGCCGGCGGCATCGGCGAAGCGCTCGGCGATGGACGGCCCGAATCGCGGGCGCGCATGGATGATCCAGGGTCCGAGGCTTCGCCAGATCTCGGCGCCCTGCAGGACGCGGTAGGCCTCGCGCCAAGCCCCCGTCCCTTCCGCAAAGACCCTCACGCGCTCCGCGCCCGCGAGATCCGGCGGCAGGACCGCCAGCAGCGCCCGCGCGAGGCCGGCATCCGCGAGGGCGAAGGCGTCCTCGACGATGAGGAAGCGTGTGATCGGCGGCCCCGCCGCCGCGCCGAGCAGGCTCTCCCCGGCCCGCGCGAGGGTTTCCGCGTCGCGGGCGAACCAGCCCACGGTATCGTAGCTCGGCGCGAACGGCACGACGCCCTGGAGGCTCATCCGCCCATGCGTGGGCCTCATGCCGTAGAGCCCGCAGAACGCGGCCGGCACGCGCACCGAGCCGCCGGTATCCGTACCCAGGGCGATCTCCGCCGCACCGCCTGCCACCGCCGCGGCCGAGCCGCTCGACGAGCCGCCCGGCAGCCGGTTGGGCGCGGCCGGGTTAGGCGGCGTGCCGTCGTGGACGTTCGCGCCCTCCAGGCTGAAGGCCAGTTCGTCCGTGACGGTCTGCCCGACGAAGGCGGCGCCCGCTGCCCGCAGGATCGCCACCACCGGGGCGGAGGCGGCGGCCGGGGCCCGGCCGGCGCGCCAGTCCGGATTGCCGGCGCCCGTGACGAGGCCCTCGACGTCGATCAGGTCCTTCACGGCAAAGCGCAGGCCGTCGAGGCGTCCCGACCCCGTCGGCGGCAGGGATCCGCGCGGGCCGGGAACGAAGGCCTCGGAGCGGAACGCGGGCGGTGTCACGCGGCGCGGCCGGCGAGCGCTTCGAGGATCGCCTCGGACCCGGTCACGAAGCCGAAGCACTTCTTCACGTTCCACACCGTGGCCTCCGTGCAGAAGGCCGGCGAGGTGGTGGCGCAGCAATCCTCCACCAGGATGCAGCCGTAGCCGAGGAAGTTGGCGTCGGTGAGGGAGTGCAGCACGCACTGGTCCGTGTTCACGCCCGCGAACAGCACCGTGCGGGTGCCGAGGTTGCGCAGGATCGAGTCGAGCGGCGTGTCCCAGAAGCCGCTGATCCGGTACTTGTCGACCCGGATGTCCGCGGGCTCCGGTGCCAGTTCGTCCACGACCGCGGCGGCCCAGGAATCCTTCTCCAGCACCTTCGCGCCGTGCCCTGGGAGCGGATCGCTGAGACCGATCCCGGTTCCGGTCGGCTTGTAGAGATGGATCTGGTTCGGGGGCATGTTGGCGAGGTCCGGCCGGTTGCCCCAGTTCACCCAGATCACCGGCACGCCGGCCGCGCGCAAGGGCGGGAGCAGGCGCTGGAGCGGCGCGATCGGTGCCCGGTCGGGCGTGAAGTCCGCCCCGAGATGGTCGACCCATCCGCCAGCGGCGCAGAAGTCGTTCTGCATGTCGACGACGATGATCGCGGTGCGCAGGAGGTCGATGGTCACGGCCTGGGGCGCCGTGGGCAGATCCAGCGGGACGGGCGCGGGCTGCGCCATGGCCATGTCGACCCGCTCCGCACTGGCCCTCCAGTGATACGTCCGTCCGATGCCGAGGCGCCCCGCGCCCGGCACCCCCTCGTTTGCCTCGCCCGGCACGATCGTCATCGCGTCCTCCGCAATCCCGTGGTTCGATGCGCCGGTGGACTGCAAGTCGCCCGCCAGATCCGACGCGCGAAGCAGCACCGACGCGGGGGGCCGCCGCGATGAGACTCGGTTGCCCGCCGAGGCGGCAGACCGCCTGCCCGGCCTGCCGAGTAAATAACCACTTACTTCAAATCAGGCGCCTGGATATGGCCGTTCCCCAATCTTCAGAGCGGCTTGCCCCGCTGGCATGGCGGTTGCTGCTGGAGCGGGGAAAACGCGAACCCGCCGAATGCAGGCGGATTCGCATGCCGCCCTCAGAACATCGGGGACCTATCCATGCCGACCCTGCCTCCGAGCCGACGCCGCCTCGCCATTCTTGCCGCGGCGGGCGGCCTCGCCCTCGCGCTCGGACTCGGCGCTCTGCCCCGGCAGGCCGTCGCCGCCGATCCGGTGCGGGTGGGGATCCTCATCCCGGGCTCGAAGTCGGACAAGGGTTGGATGGAGTCCGGCTACGACGGGCTCGTGGCCGCGCAGAAGCAGCACGGCGACGCGATCAAGGTCCAGACGATCGAGAACATCAACTACGCCGACATGGAGCAGGCGCTGACCCAGCTCGCCACCAAGAACGCCCTGGTGATCGGCGTCGGCGGCCAGACGCAGGGCGCGGTCTACAAGGTCGCCAAGCGGTTTCCCAAGGTGAAGTTCTCGATCGTCGGCGGCAATGCGGGCGAGTCCGCGCCGAACGTCGCCGGCTACGACGTGAAGCAGGCCGAGATCGCCTACGTTGCCGGAGCCGCCGCGGCGATGCTCTCGAAGACCGGAGGCGTCAGCTACGTCGGCGGCATGGAGCTGCCCTCCATCGTCAACGCCGGCAAGGAGTTCGGCCTCGGCGCCAAGAGCGTCAATCCGAACGTCAAGTACTTCGAGAACTACACCGGCGATTTCGACAACGTCGCCAAGGCCAAGGAGGCCACCCTCGCCGCGATCGCGCAGGGCGCCGACGTGCACTACCACATCCTGAACCTCGGCCTGCGCGGCCTCGAGCAGGCGGCCAAGGACAAGGGCACGCACATCGTCGGCAGCTACACGAACTACTGCGGCACCGACCCGCTCACCATCGCCTACTCGATCACCGGCGTCGGCTACCAGGTGCGCTACGCGATCGACCAGGTTCTGGCCGGCACCTGGGCCGCGGGCTACAAGCCCTTCGGCCTCGCCATGGGGCCGGAAGCCTCCGACATCGTGGTCTGCGGCGGCACGCCGGAGATGAAGGCTCGGCTCGACGCGATCAAGGCCGACATCCTCGCCGGAAAGATCAAGGTTCTGGAGGGGTGAGGGACCCCGCCTCGCGGGCCGCGCCGCCGCGGCTGCACCTCGACGGCCTGACCAAGCGCTTCGGGACCTTCACGGCGCTCTCCGATGTCGGCCTCGCCCTGCACGCCGGGGAGATCCACTGCCTGCTCGGAGAGAACGGCGCGGGCAAGTCGACCCTGTGCAACCTCGTGTTCGGCGTCCACGCGCCGGACGTGGGCGGCATGCGGATCGACGGGCAATCCTTCCGGCCGGAGGGTCCGCGCGACGCGCTCGCGGCCGGCATCGCCATGGTCCACCAGCATTTCAGCCTCGTCGACGAACTCAGCGTCGTCGACAACCTGATGCTCGGCCGCACGCGCGGTCTGCTCGACCGCAAGGCCTGGGCGCGGCGCGTCGACGCCCTCGCCGAGCGCTACGGACTGGCACTCGCGCCCTTCGCCCGGGTCGGAGACCTCTCGATCGGCGAGCGCCAGCGGGTCGAGATCGTCAAATGCCTGATGCTCGAGCCGCGCCTGCTCATCCTCGACGAGCCGACCGCGGTACTCCTTCCGGACGAGATCCGCAGCCTTCTGGCGGTCTGCCGTCGCGTCGCGCAGGAGGGCGCCGCCGTCCTCCTCGTCACCCACAAGCTCGCCGAGATCCGGGACATCGCCGACCGGGCGACGGTGCTGCGTCAGGGCCGGGTCGCGGCGACGTCCGACGCGCCCGCCCGCGAGATCGACCGCTTGGTCCGCGCCATGATCCGGCGCGACGTCGACGCCCTCGATCCCGCGATGGCCGCGACCCTCGGCATTGCCGAGGCCGCTCCCCCGGCTCCGCCCGCGGCATCCCCGGTCGAAGCGCATCGGGGCGCGGACGTGCTGCGGATCGACGGCATCTCCGCGCGCGACCCCGACGGCGTGCTCCGCCTCGACGCGGTGACCCTGACCCTTCGGGCCGGCGAGATCGTCGGTCTCGCGGGCGTGGAGGGCAATGGGCAGAGCGAGCTCGGCATGGTGCTCGCCGGCCTGCGCCGGCCGGACGGCGGGCGGCTCTTCATCGGCGACACCGATCTCACGGTCCGTTCGCCTGCCGCCTTCACGAAGGCCGGCATCGGGATCGTGCCGGAGGACCGCCACCGGGTCGGGGCCATCTCGGAGATGAGCGTCGCCGAGAACCTGTTCCTCAATCGGACCGGGGCCTTCACGCGATGGGGCCTCCTGCGGCGCGGCGCCATGAGGGAGGCGGCCGCCGCACTGATGGAGCGCTTCGACGTGCGCGCCACCGGCCCGGACGCGACGTTCGGGCGACTCTCCGGCGGCAACCAGCAGAAGGCGGTGCTCGCCCGCGAGCTGACGGCCCCGGGCCTTCGCTTCCTGCTTGCGGCGCAGCCGACCCGCGGCCTCGATGTCGGCGCCGTCGAGGCCGTCTACGGCCTGATCCGCCAAGCGAGCGCGCAGGGCGTCGCGGTGCTGCTGGTCTCCTCGGAACTCGACGAGGTTCTCACCGTGGCCCACCGCGTCGTCGTGATCTATCGCGGCCGCATCGTCGGCGAGCGGCCCGCGGACAGCCGCCACCGGGACGCCATCGGCGCGATGATGGCGGGCCAGTTCCCCGAGCGGGCCGCCGCATGAGGCCGGCCGGCAGGCGTTCCGGCTTCGCGGGCCTGCGCCTCGTCCCCCTCGGGCTGGCCATCCCGGTTCTCGCGGTCCTGGCGGCGATGCTGGTCGGCGTCGCCCTCGTCGCCGGCCTCGGGGTGCCGCTCGGCGACGCCTTCGAGAGCTTCCTCGACGGCACGGTCGGCTCGGCCTACGCGATCTCGGTCTCCCTGAACCGCACGGTCGTCTATGCCCTCGTCGGCCTCGGTTTCGTGCTGTCCGCCCGGGCGGGCCTGACGAACGTCGGCGGCGAAGGCCAGATCGCCGTCGGGGGCATCGCCGCGACGGCGGTCGCGCTCCACGGCGGCGTCTCCGGCCTGCCCTTCGGATTCGCCTTCGTCCTGCCTCTCGCCGCCGCAACGATCGCCGGGGCCGCCTGGGCCGCGCTCGCGGGCGTCCTCAAGGCACGCATCGGCACCAACGAGGTGATCAGCACCCTGCTGCTCTCCTTCATCGCCGTGTGGCTCGTCTACTGGTGCGTCCAGTCGGAGGCCCTCCTGCGCCGGCCGATGACCAATGCCGCCACGCTGCCCGAATCCCTGCCGATCCCGGAGGCGACGCAGATCCCGCTGCTCACGGGCGATCCCGCAGCCCCGGTCACGGGCGGGCTCGGGCTCGGGCTCGGGCTGGCGCTCGTCGTCGCCCTGGTGCTGGCCCGCTCGCGCTTCGGCTTCCAGTTGCGGGCCGTCGGGCTCAACCCCACGGCGGCGACGCGCGCGGGCTTCTCCTTCTCCGCCACCGTGATCGTCGCGCTGGCGCTCGCGGGCGCCCTCGGCGGTCTCGCCGGCGGCCTGATGCTGCTCGGCGAGCAGTACGCCCTCAAGACGGGCTTCTCCTCCGGCTACGGCTACGACGGCCTCGTGGTCGGCCTGCTCGCCCGCGGCTCGGTGCTCGGCGTGGTGGCGGCCGCGCTGCTGTTCGGCTTCCTGCGCTCGGCCGGCATCAGCATGGAGATGGGGGCGGGCGTGCCGACCGCGCTCATCCAGGTTCTTCAGGGCCTGATCATCCTCGCCGTCGCCGGAGCCGCCTTCTGGCTCGACGGGCGCCGGGCGCAGACCTGAGGGGACGCGGATGACCGCCGAGCTCTTCGCCGTGTTCCTCGGCTCCTCGATCCGCCTCGCCGTGCCGCTGCTGATCGCGGCGATCGGGGAACTGATCAGCGAGCGCGGCGGCGTCCTCAACATGAGCATCGAAGGCATGATGCTCGCGGGCGCCTTCGGGGGCGCGATGGGGGCCTGGGCCACCGGCTCCCCGAGCCTCGGTCTCCTGTGCGGGCTGCTCGTGGCGCTGCCCGTGGCCCTGGCGCAGGCCGTCCTCACGGTCACCCTGCGCGCCAATCAGGTCGTGACCGGCCTCGGCCTGAACATCCTCGTCCTCGGCGCGACGACGCTCGCCTACCGTGAGGTCTTCGGTGCCCGCTCCCGCGAGGCGATCCCCGGTTTCCCGACCTGGGCGCCGCCCCTCCTGCGCGACATCCCCGTCTTCGGCGAGGCGGTGTTCCGCCAGGTCTGGCTCGTCTACGCGGCGGTGCTGATCGTGGCGGTGGCGGCCTTCGTCCTGCGGCGGACCGCGATGGGCATCACCCTGATCGCGGTCGGTGAGGACCCGCGCACCGTCGAGCGGGCGGGGCTCTCGGTCGAACGCGTGCGCTTCGGAGCGATCGTGGTGACCGGGCTGCTGGCGGGGCTCGCGGGCACCTTCCTGTCGATCGGCGACATCCACACCTTCACCGAGGGGATGACGAACGGGGCGGGCTACCTCGCCATCGCGGCGGTGATCTTCGGCAACTGGACGGTGGGCCGCACCGTGCTCGCCTGCTTCGTCTTCGGGGCGGCGACGGCGCTCCAGTTCCAGCTTCCGGCCATGGGCTTCGCGGTGCCGAACGCGCTCCTCGTGATGATGCCCTACCTGCTGGCCTTCCTGGCCGTAGCGGGCCTCGTCGGCCGCCAGACCGCACCCCGGGCGCTCGCGGCTCCTTATCTGCGCTGACTCCATGAAACCCGCTTTGGCGCTTTGTCCTCCAGCTCAACAGGTCTGCCTAATCGCGTGGGCGGTCCCATTGCCGATAAAGCTTTAACCGTGTGCTCCGCCCGCACTCGATGTGGCTCAAACGACGCGCAACAGTCCTGACTTTACTGCGCCCTCACCACGCGCTTCCTCCCGGGCAGCGGGTTCGTTCTTCGGCCAACTTGAGCCGTCGAACCCACGCAATCGCAGCGGCGAAGATGGACTGGCGCGCCCTCACCTGCCCTCCTCTAGGGCCGATTGCCCCGAGCTACCCTGCCGCACCACGAATCATGCAGCGAATTGAATGTTTTAGTGGGAGCGCATGCCGTTGTGGGTGACGTGCTGAACTCAGTGTTCCCGACAATCCACCGCTCTCCTCACCGACCGAGCCGTTCAGAGATCAGGGATGCCGCAACGGCGGCGTCATCCCGGCCCCCTGACGTTGTGTCGGCGCAGCGTCCCGCCGCGGACCCGGGCTTTGCGCGGCCACCCGGCCGTGTGTCAGCCGTGCGCCCGGTCATCCGATCAGCCGTCCAGGCCCGGCCATGCCGACGAAGACGCTTCATCCGTTCCCTGCCATTGTGTAGCCTTGCCTGACATGCGCAGGGATCGGAGGAGCGATGGCGGTTCTGGTCACGGGGGGCGCCGGCTACATCGGCAGCCACATGGTGCTGGCGCTCCAGGATGCCGGGCACGAGGAGGTCGTCGTCCTCGACGACCTCTCGACCGGGTTCGATTGGGCGCTGCCGCCCGAGGTCAAGCTCGTGCGCGGCGACGTGGCCGACCAGGGCCTCGTCACCGAGACGATCCTGCAGTACCGGATCGACGCGCTGGCGCACTTCGCCGCCCGCATCGTCGTGCCGGACTCGGTCGCAGATCCCCTCGGCTACTACCTCGCCAACACGGTCAAGACCCGCGCGCTGATCGAGACGGCGGTGCGTACCGGCGTGCGCCACGTGATCTTCTCCTCGACGGCGGCCGTCTACGGCGAGCCCGAGACCGTGCCGGTGCCGGAGGACCTGCGGACGAACCCGATCAATCCCTACGGCCGCTCGAAGCTGATGAGCGAGTGGATGATCCAGGACGCCGCCGCCGCCCACGACCTGACCTACGTGATCCTGCGCTACTTCAACGTCGCCGGCGCCGACCCGCGCGGGCGCACCGGGCAGTCGACGCCGAACGCCACGCACCTGATCAAGGTCGCGACCCAGGCGGCTCTGGGCCAGCGCGGCCATCTCGACGTGTTCGGCACCGATTATCCCACCCCCGACGGCTCGTGCCTGCGCGACTACATCCAGGTCTCGGACCTGGCCGAGGCGCACCGCGTCGCCCTCGACCACCTGCGGGCCGGGGGCGAGAGCCTGACGCTCAATTGCGGCTACGGTCGCGGCTACTCGGTGCTGGAGGTGATCGACGTGGTCAAGCGGGTGTCGGGCCGCGACTTCGACGTCCGCCTGTCGCCCCGCCGTGCGGGCGACCCGGCGCGGATCGTCGCCGAGGCCGCGAAAATCCGCGACCGGCTCGGCTGGCGCCCGAAGCACGACGACCTCGCGGCCATCGTCGGGCAGGCGCTGGCCTGGGAGGATGCGCTGACCAAGCGCAACCGGCGCTGAGGGGGTGCGCTCCAGCCGCCTCATGATCCTCACGCTCTGTATCGGCGGTTCCGTGATCGCACCGCTGGCGGAACCAGCGCGGGTCCCCTCTCCCGTTCGAGAGAGGGATGCGGCTTCTACGGACAAACCTGATCCCTCACCCCAACCCTCTCCCGCACGGGAGAGGGGGCGCGGCGGCGCGGTTCCGAGCGCGTCGGCCTTCACAACCTTCATCGAGGCGCTCCGCGTCGACGCCGTGGCGGGAGGCGTCTCCGCAACGACCTTCGACGCGGCGCTCCGCGGCGTCGCGCCCGATCCGGCAGTCCTTGCCCGCATCCGGGGTCAGAGCGAGTTCGGGCGGCCGGTCTGGGAGTACCTCGTCGGCGCGGTGGCGCCCGGCCGCATCGCCCGCGGCCGGGCGCGGGCCGCGGCACTCGGCGCCACGCTCTCCGGCATCGAGGCGCGCTACGGCGTGCCGGCCCCCGTCCTCCTCGCGCTCTGGGGGGTCGAGTCGGATTTCGGGGCGAGCGGCGGAACCGTGCCGACGATCCGCGCGCTCGCGACGCTGGCCGCCGCCCGCCACCGCGGCGACCTGTTCCGCAACGAACTGCTGGCCGCGCTCGCGATCCTGGAACGCGGCGACGTTGCGCCGGCGCGCATGACGGGAAGCTGGGCCGGGGCGATGGGACAGGTGCAGTTCCTGCCCTCGACCTTCCTGGCGCACGCGGTCGACTTCGACGGGGATGGACACCGCGACATCTGGACGAGCGAGGCCGACGCGCTCGCCTCCATCGCCGCCTACCTGAAGGACCTCGGCTGGAATCCCGGTCTGTCCTGGGGCTACGAGGTGCGGCTGCCCCCCGGCTTCGACCTGACGCACTATGCCGCGGACCTCTCCGCGTTCGCGCGCCGCGGCGTCCGGCGCGCCGACGGGGCCGCCCTGCCCGGCACGGGCTCCGCCTCCGTGTTCCTGCCGGGCGGGATCGGCGGCCCCGCCTTCCTGATCACCGACAACTTCGAGGTGATCCGGGGCTACAACACCTCGGATTCCTACGCGCTCGCGGTCGGCCACCTCGCCGACCGGCTCGGCGGCGGCCCGCCGCTTACAGCACCCTGGCCGAGCGGCGCCGCGCGCCTCGACACGGCCGGCCTTCAGGCGCTCCAGCAGGGGCTCGCGGCGGAGGGGCTCTATGCCGGCGCGAGCGACGGCCGGGCCGGGCCGAAGCTGCGCGAGGCGGTGCGCCGCTATCAGATCCGCGAAGGTCTCACCGCCGACGGCTACGCCACGCCGGCGCTCCGCGACCGCCTCCTGCGCCGGCCTTAGAGCCGTGCCCGACCACGTTGGGTCGGGCACGGCTCTAAGGTCTTGTTTTGACGTGCTTCCTTGTAACGAACCGGTGTCCACTTCGTCGGGAAGCACTCTAGCGTTCCCCGCGAGCCGCCCGCGCGCCATCGCTGCCCGCGTCGGGGCGGTGGTCGAACGGGCGGTTCGTGAGCGCTCTTAGACGCCGGCCGTCTCCTCCTCTATGGTCTCGATGGACCGGCCCGCGCTCAAGGCGCGCGGCGCGGGAGTGGGAATGCGATGATCTCGGCCAGACCTGCCACCGTCCGATCGGCCCCGCGGGCCGGGGCGCTGCGTCTCCTCCTCGCCGCGGCATTGACCCTGCCGCTCGCCGCGACGCTGGCACAGCCGGCGCGGGCGCAGTGGGGCGACAGCTACGATGATCGGCCCCGCGACGGCTACGCGCCGCGCCGCCGCTCGCGCGATGCCTATTATCGGGAGGACGACGGCTACGCGCGTTCACCGCGCCGCGCCGCGCCCCAGGAGGCTCCGCGCCAGTTCTACTGGCCCTGGGAAGACCAGCCCCGCAAGGTCGAGCCTCGGGCCGAACCGACCTATCGCCAGCCGCGCGCCCGCGCACCGGCCGCGAACAGCGAGGGGGACCGCCCATCCAGGCGACCGCCGACGCGGTCCGCACCGGTCGTCACCGCGCCGAAGCCCGCGGCCCCGAAGACCGAACAGACCGTGCAGATCGCGGTCTTCGGCGATTTCCTGGCCGACTACCTCAGTCGCGGCCTCGGAGACGTTTTCGCGGACAAGGCGGATGTCGCCGTGATCGACCGCACCAAGGGCGACAGCGGCATCGTGCGCAAGGATGTCGTGGACTGGCCGAAGGCCGCCGAGGACTACCTCAAGACAAACCCGAAGGTCGGCTTCGCCGTCGTCATGCTGGGCGCCAACGACCGCCAGCCGATCCGCGAGGGCGACCAGACCCTCGACCCGCTCACCGATCGCTGGCGCGAGGTCTACGGCGGCCGCGTCGACGCGCTCGTCAAGGTGTTCTCCGATCGCAAGATCGCGCTGGTCTGGGTCGGGACGCCGCCGATGCGCAGCGAGACCCTGACCCGGGATCTCGCCAGCATCAACGACCTCGCCCGCGAGCGCGTTGCCAAGGCCGGCGCCACCTACGTCGACATCTGGCCGGGCTTCACCGATGACCGCAACCACTACACCGCCGACGGACCGGACCTCGACGGCCAGAACGCCAAGCTGCGGACGTCGGACGGCGTGCATTTCACCCACGCGGGTGCCCGCAAGCTCGCGCACTTCGTCGATGTCGAGCTGAAGCGCCTGATGGGCAACGCGGCTCCGGTCGCGCTCGAACCGCCCGCGGCCGCGGTCCCGGCGGTTCCGGCCGCGACGCCCGACGCAACAGCCCCGAAGCTCGACGACGTCGCCGCGATCGACCGCCAGATCACCGCGATGCTGCCGAGCCTGCCGGAACCGCCCGGCGTGCCGGCCCTGCCGGTCAAGCCCGCGGCCGGACCGGTGGTGCCGCTTGGCCGGGCCGAGCTCTCGCCCGGCGGCACGCTCACGAGCGGCCGCCCGCACGACGGCGACGCCACCGGCACCGTCGAGCGCACGCTTCAGCGCGGCGCGCCGCCGATGCCTCAGCCCGGCCGCGCCGACGACTTCCGCTGGCCGCCGAGCTGACAGTCTCCGTGTAGGACGTTGCCCTATGCGGTCGCAGTCTCGCCCGGATCAACACATGTCCACGGGCAGCGGCGCGAGATCTATGGTCGAACGCGCAGGTTTCCGGCGGGGCACTGGCGCCCTTCTTCTCGACGGCCTGCGCGTCGCCGTGGCGCTCCAGGTCGCCGCTGTCATCGCGTTCCCACGCTCCAATGGACGCATCCAAGCCACCGCCGGTTTCGAGCATGTGTCCTGTCAAAGGCTCACGGCCCTGCCGCCCGGCCTCTCGGTGCCGCCCGAGTTCGACGCGGATTTCGCCACGACCTGCCTCTTCAGCGTGTCCGACCGTCCGACCGCCGTTCAGCGGGCCGCCTGATCGCGTGTTGCCTCGGCGCCGCAGGCATCCGTTCGCCCGAAACGCAGCACGGCCGCACGATGCGCTCGGCGCGCGCCGTGCTATGTCAGCCGCAGCAACAACGCGTCCCGACGCGCGCCACAACGGGTCCCGTCACGATGAAACCGATCCGCAAGGCCGTCCTCCCCGTCGCGGGCCTCGGCACCCGCTTCCTGCCCGCCACCAAGGCCGTCCCGAAGGAGATGCTGACGGTGGTCGACCGCCCGGTCGTGCAGCACGTGGTGGACGAGGCGCGCGAGGCCGGCATCGAGCACTTCATCTTCGTCACCGGCCGGGGGAAGGCCGTGATCGAGGACCACTTCGACATCGCGTTCGAGCTCGACCACATGCTGCAGGAACGCGGCAAGCAGGCGGCCTACGACGCGCTCAAGCGCGACCTGCCGGCGGCCGGGCAGACCAGCTTCACCCGGCAGCAGGCGCCCCTGGGGCTCGGGCACGCGGTGTGGTGCGCCCGCGAGATCGTCGGCGACGAGCCCTTCGCCGTGCTGCTGCCGGACATGCTGAGCCGGGGCTGCATGGGGCAGATGCTCTCGGCCTACGAGCGCCACGGCGGCAACGTCATCGCCGTCGAGGAGGTGGCGCCGGAAGAGACGCACCAGTACGGCATCGTCAGCGTCGGGCAGACCTTCGGTCAGACCTTCGAGGTCACCGGCATGGTGGAGAAGCCGAAGCAGGGGACCGCGCCGTCGAACTTCATCATCTCCGGACGCTACATCCTCCAGCCCGAGATCTTCCCGATCCTGGAGCAGGGCGAGCGGGGCGCCGGCGGCGAGATCCAGCTCACCGACGCGATGATCAGGCTGATGGCGAGCCAGGACTTCTTCGGCATGCGCTACGAGGGCCGCACCTACGACACCGGCTCGAAGCTCGGCTTCCTGACCGCCAACATCGCCTATGCCCTCGACCGCAAGGAGCTGGCCGGCCCGCTCAGGGCCGAGATCGCCAAGCTGCTCGCCGAGCACTGAGCGGGGCCTCGCTCACCGTCTTCCTGCATGGAACGCGGTGGCGGCATGCACGGTGCGCGTAGCCCAAGCGCTTGCGCTTGGTGCGACGCAGTGTAGTTTGTGCGTTGCGGGATCGCGATGGCGTCGCGGTCCGGCAGCCCTTCTTGGGCGTTTCCTCCCTAGACTTCGGGCCGCTCCTTCGGGAGTGGCCTTTTTTTCTGCTTTTGGTCCGCATCGATCAGGCAGGTACGGGCAGGCAAGTCCGGGCCGGGAGACGCTTCGCCCAGGACTATTCGGCGGCGATCCTGTGCGGGGCGGCCGACCCCAGGTCGTCGGCGACCTGGACGATCACCGCCCGGAGGGCGTCCACCAACCCGAAGAAACCCGGCGTGATCGCGAGGCTGGCCTCGTTCATGTAGAGGGCGCGGTTGATCTCGATCTGGAGCGCGTGCCGGCCGATGTTCGGCTCGCCGTAATGCTCGGTGATGAAGCCGCCCGCGTAGGGCTTGTTGCGCACCACCTTGTAGCCGCGGGCGCGGAACGCCCCTTCGAAGGCATCGATCAGGCCCGCCTCGCAGGCCGTGCCGAAGCGGTCGCCGAGGACGAAGTCGGCCCGCGCGTCGCTGTCCCGCCCCAGGCTCGACGACGGCATGGAGTGGCAGTCGATCAGGATGCAGTGCCCGAAATCCCGCGCGGTGCGCAGGATCAGGCCGCGCAGCGCCCGGTGGTAGGGCTTGTACAGGCCGTCGATGCGCGCGACCGCCTCCTCCACCGGCATGCGCCCGGCATAGATTTCCTGTCCGTCGGCAACGACCCGCGGCACGGTGCCGAGGCCGCCGGCGACCCGCATCGAGCGGGTGTTGGCGAAGGCCGGCAGGCGGCCCTCGAACATCCGCGGGTCGAGCTCGTAGGGCTCGCGGTTCACGTCGAGGTAGGCGCGCGGGAAGTTGCACCGGAGCAGGGGCGCGCCGAGCTCGACCACGTGGGCGAACAGGCGGTCGACGTGCGCGTCCTCGGACCGGCGCAGCGACAGGCCGTCGAGGCGGGACGCCTTGAGGAAGGCTGGCGGATAGGCCGATCCGGAATGTCCGGTGTTGAAGACGAAGGGCAGGACGTGCCGGGCGGGCTCGTCCACGGCGAAGGCCGGGGCGAAGCCGAAGGCATCGGTCGGGTCCGGAAGGGGCGTGATCATCGGCGGGAAGGCGCACCGTCGGCCAGGGCACGGGGAGCGTTACTCTGGAGCGGCCAAGCGGCCCTGTCCACCGCGCGCGAGGTCGGGGCGCGGGCAGGCGGGTGCGGCCTGTCACCCGCCTGCCCGCCGAATCCTAACACCTTGTTTACCGAGGCCGCCCTTTATGGAATGAACGAGGGAATCGAGGGTCCGGAACCGTCCGATGAAAATTCTCCTGGCGGAAGACGACAACGACATGCGCCGGTTCCTGGCCAAGGCGCTCCAGAACGCGGGCTACGACGTGCTGTCGTTCGACAACGGCCTGTCCGCCTACAACCGCCTGCGCGAAGAGCCCTTCGAGCTGCTGCTCACCGACATCGTGATGCCGGAGATGGACGGGATCGAACTCGCCCGCCGCGCCACCGAACTCGACCCGGACATCAAGGTCATGTTCATCACGGGCTTCGCCGCCGTCGCGCTGAACCCGGACTCGAAGGCCCCCAAGGACGCCAAGGTCCTGTCCAAGCCCTTCCACCTGCGCGACCTCGTCAACGAGGTGGAGAAGCTCCTGGCCGCCTGAGGCGCCACGCGGCGAGGCTTCGCGCGGCGCGCCGTGACGTTCCGGCCACAGGCAATCGAAGCGAACGCCCCCTATATGGTTCGCGTCATCCGCGGGACGCGAGCACGCCCATGCAGCCGGTCACGATCTACACCACGGCGTGGTGCCCCTACTGCTCGGCGGCCAAAAGCCTGCTGCGGGAGAAGGGCGTCGCGTTCCGCGAACTCGACGTCGAGAAGACGCAGGGCGCCCGCGCGGCCATGGTCGAGCGGGCGGGCGGCCGCACCAGCGTGCCGCAGATCTTCGTCGGCGAGACCCACGTCGGCGGCTGCGACGACCTCTATGCCCTGGAGCGGGCCGGGAC
This sequence comes from uncultured Methylobacterium sp., assembly GCF_964242245.1. Taxonomy (NCBI): domain Bacteria; kingdom Pseudomonadati; phylum Pseudomonadota; class Alphaproteobacteria; order Hyphomicrobiales; family Methylobacteriaceae; genus Methylobacterium; species uncultured Methylobacterium sp. The sequence goes on from NZ_CAXTBY010000042.1 coordinate 17,901, forward strand.
GCTCGATTCGCTGCTCAAGGCGGCCGCGAATGCCTGAGGGGCGCTTCACCGCGGCCTGCGTGCAGATGCGCTCGGGCCGGAATGCCGCCGCCAACCGCGATGCCGCGGTGGCGGGCGTGCGCGAAGCGGCCGCGCGCGGTGCGCACTACGTCCAGACGCCCGAGATGACCTCGCTGGTCGAGCGCGACCGGGCGCGCCTGTTCGACGTGGTCCGCAGCGAGGGCGAGGACGAGACGCTGTCCGCGCTGCGCGACGCGGCGCGCGAGACCGGCACCGTGGTCCAGGTCGGCTCGCTCGCCATCCGGGCGGGCGGGAAGATCGCCAACCGCGGCTTCCTGATCGATGCCGAAGGCGCGGTCACGGCGCGCTACGACAAGCTTCACCTCTTCGACGTAGACCTGCCGAGCGGCGAGCGCTGGCGTGAATCCGCGACCTACGCGGGTGGCGTCTGCGCCGTCGTCGCGCCGACGCCATGGGCCGAGATCGGGCTCGGCATCTGCTACGACATCCGCTTCCCGGCCCTCTACCGGGCGCTCGCCGAGGCGGGCGCGTCGGTGCTGACGGCACCCGCCTGCTTCACGAAGCAGACCGGGGAGGCGCACTGGCACGTCCTGCAACGGGCCCGCGCCATCGAGACCGGATCGTTCATGATCTCGGCGGCCCAGGGCGGACGCCACGAGGACGGGCGCGAGACCTACGGCCACTCGCTGATCGTCGACCCGTGGGGCCGGGTGCTGGCCGATGCCGGCGGGTGCGAGCCCGGCGTGATCCTGGCCGAGATCGACCTGTCGGCCGTCGCGGACGCACGCGGGCGAATCCCGGCGCTGGAGCACGCCAAGCCCTTCACCGTGGAGCGCGTCGGCCGGTCCGAGGGCGCGTCGGCATGATCCGATACAGCCTCGTCTGCGAGGCCGGGCACGGCTTCGAGAGCTGGTTCCCGTCCGCCGACTCCTTCGACGCCCAGGCCGCGCGCGGCCTCGTCACCTGCCCGGTCTGCGACTCCGCACGGGTCGCCAAGGGCCTGATGGCGCCGAACCTCGCCCGCACCGACCGGGCACGCGCACCCGTTCCTGCCGAGGCGGCACCGGTCCCCGCTCCGTCACCGTCGGCGTTGCCGATGGTCGCCGAGCCCGAGCGGCGCCTGCGCGCGATGCTGCGCGCCGTGCGCGAGCAGGTGGCCGCGTCGGCCGAGCACGTCGGCGCGCGCTTCCCGGAGGAGGCCCGGAAGATCCATTACGGCGAGGGCAAGGAGCGCGCGATCTACGGGCAGGCGAGCCCGGAGGAGGCCCGCGCCCTGATCGACGAGGGCATCGACGTCGCCCCCCTGCCGGTGATGCCCGACGACCGGAACTGATCCATTACGGCCTGATCGCGACCGTGCCGGCAACGCTCGCGAGGAGGAACGCGACCACCGCGTTCCAGCCGGCGAGCGACACGCCGAGCACCCGCATGGCCGCCGTCGCGCAGTCGACCACCTTGGTGCTGCGCAGCGCGTCGAGGAAATCGCCGATCCCGTCAGGATTCGCCCCGGTTCCGCCGCCGCAATCCGTGGGACCGGGCCAGAAGCCCCACTCCGCGCCCGCGTGGTACGCGCCGAGGCCGGCACCGCAGAGCAGGCAAGCGGCCGCGAGGCCGAGGGCGAGGCGGGCGAGCCGTTCGGGCAGGAACAGGGCAGCGAGGCTCAGGGGAAGCGCGGCGTAGTACGGCAGCCGCTCGGTGAGGCAGAGCTTGCACGGCGCGTAGCCGTAGCCGAACTGAAGCACGAGGGCGGCACCCACCGTCGCCGCCGCAGCGATCAGGAGGCCGAGCGCGACGCGCTTCAAGCGCAGCAGGGCGACGTCATTCATCGATCGGACGACCTTGCATCGATAGGAAGACCCGGCATCTACAGGACAACCTTGAACAGGGCGAAGCCGAGGACGATCACCGCGACGGAGATCGCCGCCACGGCGTTGAGGTGCCGGTCGAGCACGCCCCGGATCTGCACGCCGTAGCGCCCGAGCAGCCCCGCCAGGATGAAGAAGCGCGCGCCGCGGGTGAGGATCGACAGGATTGTGAACCAGGCCAAGCTGTAATGGGCGAAGCCCGAGGTGATGGTCACGAGCTTGTAGGGGATCGGCGTCAGGCCCTTGAGCAGGATCACCCAGTGCCCGTAGCGGGCGTAGGAATCCTGGAAGGTCGCGGCCGAGCCCTGCAGGCCGTAGAGCGCGATCAGCCACTGCCCGAGCGAGTCGAAGAGCAGCGCGCCGATGGCGTAGCCGGCAAGGCCACCCACCACCGAGGCCGCCGTGGCGATGAGCGCGTAGAGCCAGACCCGGTCGGGACGGCTCACCGACATCGGCACCAGCATCGCGTCGGGCGGGACCGGGAAGAACGAGCTCTCCGCGAAGGCGACGGCGGCAAGCACGTAGGGCGCCGACGGCTTGCCCGAGAGCGCGAGTATCCCCTCGTAGAGGCGGCGGATCATCGGGGTCTCATCACGGCATCCGGGCGACGGGGCGCCCTTTGAGCACGGTCAGCGCGCGCGGGCCAGGGCAGCGAACCGGGATCGGGACGCGACGCCGCGGAAACCCGCTTGGCCCGGACGCTGAACCTGTGCGAAGAGGCGAGCACTGCGGGTATGTCGGAATTGGTGGACGTAGGCGACTTAAAAAGCGGCTTGTCGACCAAGCGACCGAAGATCGCGGTGCGTTGAAAGGCGAGCGGAAACAGACGTTCGCGATCGAGAGGAATGCGGCTCCACAGACGGCCGGAAATAGGCTAGGAGCCGCATGGGAGCCAAGCGGCTCGATGCGGGTGTGGTGGAATTGGTAGACGCGCCGGATTCAAAATCCGGTTCCGCAAGGAGTGCCGGTTCGACCCCGGCCACCCGCACCATCTTCAGACCGAAGGACGTGGAGAACAACGGCGCCCGCACGGCAGTGTTGCGTGATCTTCGACCTCCGAGGAAGCCGTCGACGACCAAGCCGCCATCTACAGGCGACGACCGCACGTTTGTGATGGTCAGTTGGAGGTCGGCCACATCATCACGGCGACGACGAAGCGAGCCTGATGGCCGGCCGGCTTGTGGAAAGTCGCGGGCTGGTCGACCCGCATGGCGGGACAATCGCCGGGGGCGAGGCGATGGATACCGCCGCCGGTCGGGTCGCATGATCTCCGGCGGCGGCCAGGGGCCTTCGAGACTGCGGCAATCAGACATGCTCCGCCTCCTCGACCTGAGCGCCTCGGCGGGCGGGCTTCGGCGGGATGATGCGCTGCTCGCCCTTTCGGTTCCTGTTAGGGTCGATCGTTGCCGAGCCCGGTGCTCGCTGAACGACGATCGTCCTGATCGCCCTTGGCGCGGCTGAGCCAGGAGGCCGAGGTCGGTGTGAAGGGCAGGTGCCAGCGCGGGCGCTTCACGAGCCGGCCGTGGATCACTTTGGTCCTGTGGCGGCGTTGTCGAGCCCGCGGCGGACGTCGAGGTCTCCCGGCGCGCCCGCCTCGCTCCGATCGAGGAAGGCGCGGACCTCGACCGAGCGGTGCCGGCGTGTGCAGCGGCCGATCACGGTACCCGCCTGGACGTCGAGGGCGGCCAACAGGTCGGTCGTGCCGTGGCGGCGTTGGGTCCGGCGCTCAAGCGGGCCGGGTCGCATCGGCAGCACGGGCGCGGTGCCGGTCGGCGCCCGGATCTGCGGCTTCTCATCGACGCACAGCACCACGGTGGGGCGGGGCCATGGAGAGGCCGGCCACGTCCCGCACCTTGTCGACGAAGGCGGGATCGGTCGACAGCTTGAAGGTCTCGGTCTTGTGCGGTTGGGCCAGCGCCTGACCGACGGTGCGCCGCCGCACGAGGCCCTCCGGCCGCGAGTTCGTCCGCGGTCAGATCGCGTTTGGCCGGTCTGGCGCCACGGGCCATCGCAGCAACCTCCTTGCGGAAGCCTGGGACATGCCTCCCACGCCTCAAAACCGCACGGAAACCTCTCACTCAAACCACTAGGGGCACCTAACCTGAGCGTCCCCGCACGCTCTCAGGGCGTCACTCCAGATCCAGCGAGCGCTCGAAGGCGGCCGCATTGCTCTCCCGACCCTTCGGATCGGTCACGAGGATGTCCTTGAAGCCCCGCCGCGCCAGCTCCCAGGTCTTCTCCAGGGCCTGATCGGCGGTGCCGCACGCGAAGGTCGCGGGGCGCCCCGCGTGGTCGTTCGCCCTCACCGTGTACACGAGCGGCCTCCTGATGTTCCAGCGTCGAACATGATCCTACGGCTCCATCGACCGCGTGAACGCCTCGGAAAAATCCGGGTGCCAGCGCGACAGGGCCGGGCGGTTCTCGATGACGTCGCCGGCCGCCCACGCGATCCGGCCCGCGTCCTGCGCGCGGGTGGTCTCGTTGTCGGGGCAGAGGATGTAGAAGTCGCCCGCGGCCAGCCGCTCCAGCATGAACGCGACGGTCTCCTCCGGCGTCCAGGCCCCGGGCGGCTTCTCGGCGACGCCGCGGGCCCGCGTCAGCCCGGTGTAGACGAAGCCCGGGATCAGCAGGTGCGCGCTGGTGCGGCAGCCCTCGCGCCCGCGCAGGTCGTGCGCCAGCGCCTCGGTCACCGCCTTCACCCCGGCCTTCGAGACGTTGTAGGGCGTGTTGCCCGGCGGCGTGGTGATGCCCTGCTTCGAGCCGGTGACGACGATCGCACCGGCCCGGCCCCCCGCGATCATCCCCGGCGCGAAGGCCTGGATGCCGTTGACCACCCCCCAGAGGTTGGTGTCGAGGATGCGGCGCCACGTGGCCGCGTCGGAGAACAGCCTGCCGCCGGCCTCGATGCCGGCGTTCAGCATCACCACGGCCGGCGGCCCCGCCTTCTCCACCGCTTGGCGCAAGGCCTCCACCGCCCCGCTTTGCCCGACATCGGTGGCCACCGCGCGGACCTCGACCGCGGCCAGGGCCGCCACCGCGGCGCGGGCGGCGTCCAGGGCGTCGCCGGGCAGGTCGGCGAGCCAGACGTTCATCCCCGCGCGCGCGAAGGCCTTGGCCGCGGCGAGCCCGATGCCGCTCGCCGCGCCGGTGACGACGGCCGCGCGGCCGGGCTCGATCGCAGGATGCTGTGCCATGCCGTGTCCCGTCGCTGATGCCGATCCGCCACCCCGGCCTGAGGGTGGGGCATCCCCGGCGATTGTCGAGGGGCGGCCTGCATCGCGACCGGCGCCGCGCTCGATCGCGTCGCGCGGTCGTGGTTCAATGGAGGCGGACCGGAGACCCGCGTGACCACCGACCGACCCAGCCGCCGCGCCGTGCTCGCGGGCGCCGCCTGCGGGTTCGCCCGAGGAAGCCTCGCCCAGGGCAGCCTCGCCGCGCCCGCCGCCCTGTTCGGGCCGGTGGGCC
>NZ_CAXTBY010000042.1:23351-27570 GCF_964242245.1 uncultured Methylobacterium sp.
AGCCTCGCCCAGGGCAGCCTCGCCGCGCCCGCCGCCCTGTTCGGGCCGGTGGGCCGTCCGTCGTGGTCGGCCGACGGCCTCCAGGCGGCGGCCGCCCGCACCGGCCTGACCTTCGGCACGGAGGTGCCGGGCTTCCGCTTCGCGCGCGATCCCGCCTATCGCCAAGCGGTGGCGCGGGAGGCGGGCCTGCTCGTCTGCGGCACCGAGATGAAGATGGAGGTGGTGCTGGCCGCCCCCGGCCGGACCGATTTTTCGCAGGGCGACGCGCTCGTGCGCTTCGCGCGCGGCAACGGCCAGCGGATGCGCGGGCACACGCTGGTCTGGCACGAGGCGCTGCCGCCCTGGGTCGGGCCGCTGCTGGCGCGCAGCAGCCCCGCCCAGGCCGAGGATTTTTTGCGGCGCTGGATCGAGACGGTGGCGGGCCGCTACCGCGGCCAGATCGCGTCCTGGGACGTGGTCAACGAGGTGCTGGCGCAGGGCGACGCGGCGGACGTGCGGCCCGACGGCCTGCGTGAGAGCCCGTGGCTCGCGAGCCTCGGCCCCGGCTACATCGATCTCGCCTTCCGCATCCTGCAGGAGACCGACCCGCACGCGGCCCCGTGCTGGAACGAGGACGCGGTGGAGCAGGGCGTGCCCTGGATGGAAGCGCGCCGCACCCGGGTGCTCCGGCGGCTCGAAGGCATGCTCGCCCGCGGCGTGCCGATCCGCCGCTTCGGCCTGCAATCGCACCTCACCAGCACGCTGCCCGTCGACCAGGGGCAGTTGCGGCGCTTCCTCGCCGAGCTCGGCACGCTCGGCCTCGGCATCGAGATCACCGAGTTCGACGTGGACGACCGGGCGTTTCCCGCCGACATCGCGACCCGCGACCGGCGGGTGGCCGACTTCGCCCGGGCCTACCTCGACGTGGTCGTGGCCGAGCCCGCGGTGCTCAACATCGTCTCCTGGGACCTCTACGACCCCGACACGTGGCTGAACGATCACCCGTTCCGCAAGCGCCCCGACGGGCTGCCGCAGCGGGCGCTGCCGCTCGATGCGCAGTTCCGGCGCAAGCCCCTGTGGCACGCGATGCGGCGGGTGTTTGCCGAGGCGCCGGACCATGCGGCGGCGCGGGCGCGGCTGAGGGCGAGCCCCTGATGCAGCGCTGGAGACGCAACGTTGCCGCGTCTGCGTGGCCCCGCAGGCCGATGCGGACATCGACGGCGACGCGTGGGTGAACATGGCAGCGGATGACGTGCACGCTGTGGCGCGTCGGAGAAGGCGATGGCGCCTTCAGTATGGAGGAGACGGGACGCCGAAGCTTTACACGACCGTCCTTATTTTCTTGTAGCGTCCACCGGCGCCGAGCTGTTGGTTTCGCCCCATCGGCTGTCCTTAGTGACTGTCCGCTTCCATCCAACAAGCGACAAAGCTGCCGGAAGGGCGACGGCCAAGCCTAGCTAAAAAGCACATGCTGAACGAGCGACCGGTTTCAGGCAGGCGCCGTCGAACGCGGGATGACCAACCAGGGTCGGACGCGGCCCGTGGGCCTCGCGCTTAACTTCAGACTGAGACACTATCCACGCTCCCCCGCGCGCTCCTCAGGCGCTGCCGATCAGCACGCCGACCGCCAGCACCAGGGCGCCGCCGAGCACGATCTGGAGGAAGGCGCGCCCGAACGGCGTCGCCATGTACCGGGTGCGGATCGCCGCGATGGCGATCAATTCGATCACCACCACCAGCACCGCGAGCCCGGTGGCCAGCGCGAAGGCGTCGGACCACCGATCGGGGATCGCGTAGGGCAGCGTGTGGCCGAGGCCCCCCAGCGTCGTCATCGCACCGCAGACGAGGCCGCGCACCCAGGGCGTGCCGCGCCCGGTCACGCGGCCGTCGTCCGAGAGCGCCTCGGTGAAGCCCATGCTGATGCCGGCGCCGATCGAGGCCGCGAGCCCGACGAGGAATGTCGCGCCGTTGCTGTGGGTGGCGAAGGCGGCGGCGAAGATCGGCGCCAGCGTCGAGACCGAGCCGTCGATCAGCCCGGCGAGCCCCGGCTGGACGTAAGCTAGCACGAAGGCGCGATGCTGTTCCCCGGCAACGCCGGCGACGAGCGCGCCGCCTCCAGTACCTGCTGCCATGTGATCGTCCCTCAATTTCGATTCATTCCAATGTATGGATTGGAATGAATCCAAACAAGAGAATTTCGACCGGTTCGGCGTCCTTCCGGAGGCGTAAACGGCCTCGGAAGGGCTGCCTGCCTTCGAACCGCCTCGGTTGCGCCGACGCGCCGGGCGGGTCTAGACAGCCCCCGTGCCGCGGTCTTCGCGCCGGCCGATGTCGCGTGAGACCGGGAACGACCGGGCGTCCCGCTCGCAGGGATTGCCGGTTTGGGAAGCGAGACATGAGCCTCGTCAAACGCCTCAGCCGCCATCCGGCCGTGCAGAGCGCCCTCGGGCGCCTCGCCGCCGCCTACCTGCGGCTCGTGCGCCGGACCAACCGCTTCACGGTCGAGCCGGCGGGCAGCGACCCGTGGCTCGACGGGTTGAGCCCGTTCATCGCCGGGATGTGGCACGGCCAGCACATCATGGTCTCGTTCGCGGGACGGCCCGTCGATCGGGTCGCGACGATCATCTCGAAGAACCCCGACGGCAACGTCAACACCATCGCGCTGACCCGCATGGGCGTGCGCGTGATCCGCGCGTCGGGCGCCCGCGGCCGGGCGGTGCGCGACATGCGGGCCAAGGGCGGCGCCGAGGGCCTGCGCGCGATGCTGCGGGCCCTGAAGAACGGCGAGATCGTCGCCTTCAGCGCCGACGTGCCCAAGATCTCGCGCCGGGCCGACGCCGGCATCCTCACGCTCAGTCGGTTCTCCGGCCGGCCGATCGTGCCGGTGGCGGTGGTGACGAGCCGGCACATCCGCTTCGGAAGCTGGGACCGCGCCTGCCTCGGGTTGCCGTTCGGGCGGGGCGCGGTGGTGTTCGGCGCGGCAATCCACGTGCCGCGCGAGCCCGACCCGGAGACCTTCGAGGCCCTGCGCTGCCAAGTCGAGGCCGAGATGAACCGGGTCCACGACCGGGCCTACACCCTCGTCGGGCGCCCCGATCGGGTCGGTGACAACTGGCTCGGGCCGGCGCGGCCGAAGCCGTCCGAGCCGGGGCGCGAGGCGGGAGCGAACACCCCGGCATGAGGACGCTGGCATGAGGGACGCTGGCATGCGGGCGCCGCCGCTCACCCTGGCGCTGCGGGCCTATCGCGGCGGGCTCTGGCTCGGCGAGCCGGCGGTGGCCGGGCTGCTGGCGTGGCGGGCGCGCCGCGGCAAGGAGGACCGGGCCCGCCTGTCCGAGCGCCGCGGCCTGCCCGGCCGGGCCCGGCCGCCGGGCTCGCTCGCCTGGATGCACGGGGCCTCCGTCGGCGAGGCGCTGTCGCTCATGGGCCTCGCCGACGGCATGATCGCCCGCGGCGTCTCGGTGCTGCTGACCACCGGCACCCGCAGCGCCGCCGAGGTGATCGGTGCGCGCCTGCCGGCGGGTGCCGTGCACCAGTACGTGCCCCTCGACGCGCCGCGCTGGGTCGCGCGCTTCCTCGACCACTGGCAACCGGACCTCGCGCTGGTGGCCGAATCCGAGATCTGGCCGAACACGATCGTCGCGCTCCACGCCCGCGCAATCCCGCTGCTGCTCGTCAACGGGCGGATGTCGCAGCGCTCGTTCGCCCGTTGGGCCCGCGCCCCGGGGACGGCCAAAGCGCTGCTCGCCCGCATCCCGGTCTGCCTCGCGCAGACGCGGGACGACGCCGAGCGCTTCGCGCGGCTGGGCGCCCCGCGGGTGAGCGTTGCCGGGAACCTCAAGTACGATTCCGCCGTGCCGCCGGCCGACGGCCGGCAGATCGCCCACCTCGGCGACCTGATCGGCGACCGCCCGGTCTGGGTCGCGGCGAGCACCCACCCGGGCGAGGACGAGGCCGCGGCCCGGGCCCATGCGGCGCTCAAGGACCGGTTCCCGCGGCTCCTGACCATCGTCGCCCCGCGCCATCCCCGCCGCGGCGGCGAGGTGGCGGAGCAGGCCGCCGCGCAGGGCTTGCGCAGCGCCCGCCGGGCCGCGGGCGGGCACCCGCACGCAGGCATAGACCTCTACATCGCCGACACGCTCGGCGAGCTCGGCCTGTTCTACCGCCTGAGCCCGCTCGTCTTCCTCGGCGGCTCGCTCGTGCCGCACGGCGGCCAGAACCCGATCGAGCCGGTGCGCCT
>NZ_CAXTBY010000043.1:0-27472 GCF_964242245.1 uncultured Methylobacterium sp.
CACCCGCCTCAACAGCCTGCGCCGTCGGCCCCGCCGCAGGCAGAACAGAACAGCCTCCGACGACCGAGGCGGTCAGCGCGAACAGCGCCGTCGTACGCAGCATCGTGAAACTCCCATCCGGAACGCGGGCATCGCACGCCTGCATGTCCGGAACCGTGACGGTGCGCGCCAAAGCCTAGGATCGGTTTAACGATCCCGCCGCGCCGGCCGGACATCGGCCGGCATTGCGTCACGACGGTGGCACGGCCACGCTTGCCGTCGCCGCGGCCGCGGAATCCGCGGCCACCGTGGTCCTGAGCAGACGGCCGAGCCCGTCGGCCGTCAGGTCGGTCCGCAGCGGCACCGCGCTCGCGGCACGTCCGAACCGGAAGATCGCGTACTCGGTCGCGGTACCGCCGAAGCCGGGGCGGCAGGTCGGGAGCGCGGGCGCGTGATCGCCGAAGACGCAGAGCGTCGCGGTCTCGGGTCCCAACCGCGCCACCAGATCCTCGACCATCCGCCCGGTGCCGCCGACGTGGTGGAGGTACTGCGCCAGCGGATCGTCGAGGCCGGGCAGGCGGCCGGGCTCCCACGGCCCGTGGTTCTCCATCGTCACCCCGAACAGGAACAGGGGCCTGCGCCGCGCCCCGACCTCGGCGAGCACGCGGGCGCCGAACGCCACGTCGCCGACGTAGGGTCCGACGCGGGGCGCGCCGGCGAAGTCCTCCTCCATGACGAGCCCCTCGAAGCCGAGCGCCGCCATGACCTCTCCCCGCCGGAAGAAGTCGCGGTGGAACGGATGGACGAAGACGGTCTCGTAGCCGTTCCGCCGCGCGCGGCGCGCGAGGCTCTCCGGCTCGCGGCCGCCGGCGGCGAGGTAGGGATCGAAGACGCCGAAACCGAGGGTGTCCGGGCTGCGCCCGGTGAGGACGGCATGCTCCGTCCGCATGGTGTAGGCCCCGTGCGCCGGCACCCGCAGGCGGCCGTACTGCGCGGCGCGCCGATGGATCAGATCCATCAAAGGCAGGCGCGGGCCGCCGAGGCGCTCGGGATCGACGAAGGATTCGAGCTGGATCACGACGACGAGATCGTCGCCCGGCGGCATGGCGGGCGCATCGGACGTTGCGGGCCCTGCGCCGGCGCGTTCGAAGCGCCAGCGCAGGGCATGGGCCATCAGGCAGGCGGGCAGGCCGACGCGGGCGATGTCGGCCTCGAGATCCGGCCGCGGGAAGCGGCGCGCGATCCAGCTGGAAAGGGGCCGGCGCCCCGCGGCGAGGACGACGACGAACAGGCAGAACGGCACCGCCAGAATCGCGGCGAGGCGCTCGGAGGGCACGGCCGGCAGCAGGCTCGGCTCGGTCCGGTACCACAGGGCGACGGCGGCGATCCCGAGCAGCATCGGCCCCGCGACGCGGGGGCTGGTGAGCGGGGGGACGTAGTAGAGCTGCGGGTGGCGCGGCACCTGGGGCAGCAGGGCGAAGTCGCTGAACACCAGCGGCTCGCCGATCACCGCGCGCTTGAGGCGGCTGACGAGGTGCAGGACCGCCACCGTCAGCACGCAGCTCAGCGCCGCGAGCCACGGGCGCCAGGAGAACACGAACCAGAACAGCAGGATCAGCGCGTAGGCGCCGAGCCGGATCGCGAGGTCGGCGGGCCGGCGGCTCGATCGGCCCTGCGCATCGCCGGCACGGACCTCGATCGCGGCGCAGAGGACGAAGGCGACCGCCATCGCGGTGAGGAGGGGCATCGTGCTCGGCTCAACCGCGTCCGGGTTTCCCGACGCCCCGGCGGACGCGCAGCGCGCGGACGATCGGATTCGCGAGGATGTAGCGCGCGCGCATGGCGATCCGGCCCGCGCGGCTGAGCGACAGGGCGGTTCGCGGAGCCGCCTTGCGCGCGGCGGTGAGGCGGTCGAGAAGCTGCTCGGGCGTGCACGGCTTCATCGCCACCGGGTCGAGGTAGCGCGGATAGAGGATCAGGGCGCCCGCGACCAGTTCGTCCAGGGCGAGCCGCCGCCCGCGGGCGGCCCCCGGCGCCAGATCCTCGGTCAGCCCCCAGCCGGCGTAGAACGGGCGCCCGTGCGTCGCCACGCTCAGGCCGCGGATCAGGGCCTCGAAGCCGGCGAGCGAGGTCATGGTCTCGACGTGGTGCACCCGGTCGAGCAGGTCGACGATGCTGAGGCCGGAGACGATCCGGTCGGCGAGCGCGAGCGCCTCGGGCCGTGCGATCGCGCCGGGCCGAAACCCGGCCTCGACGTCGGGATGCGGCTTGTAGAGCAGGAACCCGTCCGGGTGCCGGGCGCGGGCCGCGCGCAGGAGCTCGCGGTTCGAGCGGACGTGCGGCGAGCCGAGGCGCACGGAGGCGTCGTCCTCCACCTGCCCCGGCACCAGGACGATCCGCCTGTCCGCCGGCCAGTCGTCCCCACCTGGAGTGAGGCCGACGTTGTACTTGCTCAGGCGGCGCGCGACGATCGCTTCCCGCAGGGTCCGTGCCCGCGCCACGAGGTCGGCGGCGAAGTCCGTCTCGGCGAGGATGTGCGACAGGCGGCTCCCGCGGCGCGGATCGTAGTAGATGCCGCGATCGTCCACCACGATCGACGCGCCGGGGCGCAGGCTCGCTCCGAGGCCGACGGAGCGCAGGAAGCCGTCCTCGACGCGGGCGAGCGGCAGCCCGGCCTGCCCGCAGGCGGCCTCCAGCGCCTCGGGCGCGCGGGTCGCCCAGGCGAGAACCCGTCCGCCGTGCCGTCGTCCGGCGGAGACCGCGGCCTCGACGGTCATGGTGTGGATGGGCGGTCCCGCCGGTCCGGTCGCGAACGCGTCCAGGGCCGGGCGCTTCCAGCGCGAGACGCCGACGTAGACGACGCGGCGGTCGTTCTCGGCAAAGCGCGCGCGCAGCCACGCGACCCGCTCCGCGCAGGCGTCGCGCCCGATCGGCATCCGGCTCCACGGATCGAAGTGGTGGATGCCGGCCTCCTCGGCGCCGCCGACGGGCTCGTCCGCGAACAGGAGGCGCAGGCTCGAGAACCCCGTGGCTACCGTATCGTAGGGGCTGAGCAGCGGCCCCGGCGCGACCGTCAGGACCGGCCGCCGGGCGAGCCGCAGCATCCGGGCCGGCACGCCGTCGGCGCCCCAGACGACGGCCGCCGCTCCGACGGCGCGGGGTGAACCGAGCGTCCGCCCGGTTGCGGCCTCGATCTCCGCGCGAAGCCGCCGAATCGTCCGTCCGGCCGCGAACAGCGAAGGCGGGAGGGTTGAACGCATCACCGGTTCGATCGAAGGCATGGCTGGAGCGAGGCCCGCGCCCTGGCTCGGGCATTCCTCACGAAACGACCGGCGTGCCGCCTGCGCCCGCGTGGGAGGGGGTCGAACGGACGTTTCATGCGGCGCTCTTAGCCCATCTCGGGGGGCGCAGGCGAATGGTTCCATCCACGAGCCCGGACGCGCCGGACATATCGCCGCCGTGATTGCCACTTAGCTCGTTCGAGGGTGGTCGGAACGCGGCAGCGTTGCGGATCAGCCACGAACCGCGAGATTCATACGGAGCTGGGTCGCTCCGGATTGCCGGTGCCGGGTCTGCGTGCAACGTGGTCCCGGGACTCCGAAACCCTCGTGATCTGCCGTCTGGTGAAGGACAGAGCGCCTCGGAATGCTTCAGCCTCGCCCCGATCCCGTTGATGCGAGCCCGGCCACCTTCCTCTTCCTGCAGGGATTGGCCTCGACCTTCTTCTCCGATCTTGGTCGGGCGCTGGCGGAGCGGGGCCACAACGTCCGGCGCATCAACTTCTGCACCGGCGACTGGCTGTTCTGGCGCGGCTCCTCCGACCAGTACCGCGGCACGCGGGCGGCCTGGGACGCATGGCTTGCCGCCTACCTCGACCGGGAGGGCATCACCGACATCGTCCTGTTCGGCGATTGCCGCCCCTACCACGCCGCGGCCCGCGAGGTCGCCGCCGCCAGGGGCCTGCGCGTCCACGTGTTCGAGGAAGGCTACATCCGGCCGAACTGGATCACGTGTGAGCTCGGCGGCGTGAACGGGCATTCCGCCCTGCCGCGCACCGCCTCTGCGGTCCGGGCGGCGGCGCGCCGGCTGCCGCAGCCCGGCCGGGCGATGCCGTCGTCGGGCGACATGGCGCGGCGCAGTATGTGGGACGTGGGCTACAACCTCGCCAACATCTTCTTTCCCTACTTCTATCCGCGCTACTGCAGCCATCGCCCGACGCACATCGCGATGGAATATGCCGGCTGGATCAAGAAGTTCTCCCGCCGTGGCAGGACCCGGCGCGAGGCCGCCCGCTGCGGCGAGATCTACAAGGCGGTCGGCTGCGACTACTTCCTGCTGCCGCTCCAGCTCGACAGCGACTACCAGATCCGGGTGCACTCCCCCTTCCTCGGGGTCGAAGGCTTCATGGACCGGGTGATCAAGTCCTTCGCCGAGACCTCGCGGGCGCCGACCCGGCTCCTGGTGAAGCTGCATCCCCTCGATGCCGGCCTGATCAACTGGCGCAAGTTCGCCCGCGCCTCCGCCCGCCGCCACGGCGTCAGCGAACGCCTGGACTTCATCGACGGCGGCGAGTTGCCGGGCCTGATCGCGGGTTCGCGCGGCGTCGTGATCGTGAACAGCACGGTCGGCATGCTCTCCATCGAGTTGGGCCGTCCGACCCTCGCGGTCGGCACCGCGATCTACAACATGCCGGGCCTGACCCATCAGGGCGACATCGACAGCTTCTGGACCAGCCCGACCGCGCCGGACATGGACCTGATGGCCGATTTCCGCCGGCTGGTGCTGCACCGGACCCAGGTGAACGGCGGCTACTTCTCGAAGCCCGCGATCGCGCGCGCGGTGGCGTCCTCCGTGCCGCGGATGGAAGCGGCGCTGCCCGACGCGTTCGTCGCCGCGGCGCGGGCGACCCGCGAGGGCGGAGCGGGCGCCGGGCGGCTCGCGGAGGTCTATTGATTCGTCCTGCGGGCGCGGGGTAGCACCCGCTCCATGCCCTGCATCCTGATCACCGGCGCGTCGAGCGGGATCGGCGCGGCGCTGGCCCGCCTCTACGCGGCACCCGACACCCACCTCGTCCTTCACGCCCGCGATGCCCTTCGCCTCGATGCGGTCGCGCAGGCCTGCCGGGTCCGGGGCGCGACGGTCGAGACCGAGCGCCTCGACGTGCGCGACCGGGACGCGATGCGCGCCTGTCTCCAGGCCGCGGACGCGCGGCGCCCCCTGGATCTCGTCGTCGTCAACGCCGCGATCAACGGCGGTCACCCAAGCGGCGACCTCGAGACCGAGGAGACCGCCTTCGAGACGGTGGCGATCAACCTCGACGGGGCGCTCAACGTCGCGCTGCCGTGCCTGACGCTGATGCTCGCCCGCGGCCGCGGACAGATCGCCCTGATGTCCTCGCTGGCGGCCTTCGCGCCGCTGCCGGACGCGCCGGCCTACAGCGGCGCGAAGGCCGCCCTGCTCGCCCACGGGCTGGCGCTCCGGGAGAAGGTCAGGGCCCGCGGCGTCAAGGTCAACGTGGTGCTGCCGGGCTACGTCAGGACGCCGATGGGCGGCGAGTACAAGGGCTGGCGTCCCTTCGAGATGAGCGCGGACCGCGCCGCGATCCACATCGCCGCGGGGCTGGCACGCGATCGCGACATCGTCGCCTTCCCGACGATCCTCGCGATCCTGGCACGGGGGGCCGCCCTGCTGCCGGAGGGCCTTCGCCGCCGCGGCATGCACGGCTTCCGGTTCCAGGTCCGGCAGAGGCTCTGACGATGCGGCCCCGGATCGCCCTGTTCGTCCTGGAGGCGTTGCCGAACGCCCGCACCGTGCGCCGGTTCGTGGCCGACCACGCCGCCGACATTGCCCTCGTCGGCCTCTCCAACGCCGAGCGCCCGGCCACCGGAGGGCTGATCGGGCAGGTTCGAACCCACCTCGCGCGCTCGGGCCGACGGTTCCTGCCGTACCTCGCGGTGAATTTCGGCCTGCCGGACCTGATGCGGCTCATCGCGCCGCTGACGCAATCCCTGTCCGGCACACGCGAGGCCGCCGAGGCGACACCCCTGAGGGCGCTGTGCGGGCGCCTGCAGATCCCGACGCTGGCGGTCGATGCGGTGAACGGCGCGGAGGTGGCGCGCGCGATGGCCGAGCATGCGCCGGACCTGATCATCACCTTCCACTTCGACCAGATCCTGTCGGCGCAGACCCTCGCCCTGGCGCGGCTCGGCGGGCTCAACGTCCATCCCGGCCTGCTGCCGCGCCACCGCGGACCGGTGCCGACGATCCACGCCCTGTCCGACGGACCCGACGCCTTCGGCGTGACGATCCACCGGCTCGCGGTGGCGATCGACACCGGTGCGATCCTCGAACAGGAGGCCGTCGCGCTTGCCCCCGACGTGACCGCGACCCGCGCCTCCGTCCTGCTGCACGAGCACGGGCGGCGCCTGCTCGACAAGGTGCTCGACGCCGTCGCCCGCGACGGCGCGCTGTCCGAGGGCCGGAGCGCGCCGGTTCTGCCCTACTGTCCGTTCCCGGACCGCGCGCTCCTCGACGACCTCCATCGCCGGGGCCTTCGCCTCACGGACGCCCACGACCTGCGCGAGGCCCTGAGCCTGTCCGGACGGGGGACGGCGACCCCGTGAGGCTCCGCGCCGATCGCGTCCGGACCGGACGACCGGCACGGGCCGCACCCGCAGGGACCGCGGATGGTTGCCTCGATGCCGGCGGACCGCCGAACCGCTGCGGTCCGATGGGCGTGCAGCCTTCGGCCGAGGGCGCCGCTCACCGGCGAGGTCGTGTCAGTCCGGGATGCGTCGGCCCGGCGCGCGCCTGTAGGCCGCGCGGGCCGCGACGACGGCACCTCCGAACTGCACGAACCCGTTCTCCGCGAGATCCTGCGGGGCGACGTGCCCCTGGATCAGCAGCCGGGTCAGCGCATTGAGCGCGACGAGGGTGATGCAGAACGCGGCGGCGGCCAGCAGCGCAGCGACGAAATCGGGCATGACGGCGCATCCCATCCTCGGACGGGCGAAGCTCAGCAAGAAGCACGCCGGGCCGTCGCCATCGCCCGTCGCGGAACCCGCCATCATCCAGCGGACGCAGGCGGCCCGTCACGTCAAGGCAAACCGGAGACGCGGCCCTCGGAAGCGGGCGTGCGCCGTCAGCGCCGCGCGGCGGGCCGGGGCACGGACTTGGCGGCCTGTGGGGCCGCACTTGCACGGGGCACCTCGACGACGAGGCGCTTGACCGGCCAGCCGTCGCCCCAGCGTTCCATGTCGCTGAAGCGCGGGTTGGCCTTCAGGGCCGTCGCGTCGGCGCCGGAGAAGGCGGCCGCGGCGGCGAGATCGAAGGTCTTCCAGAAGGCGAGGTAGTCGAGCGTGTCGGCGCGGGCGTTGTTGATCTGCGCGACGAGCGTCTGTTGCTCACCGGTGAGCGACATGTCGGCCGACCACTTGAACGGGGCGGTCTTGGCGTCCTTCGGCTCGGGGGGAAGCTTGATCGCGCCGCCGTCGAACCCGGCGTCCAGGCCGGCCGGCGCGGTGAGCGTCGCGGTGAGCGCCGGGAAGCCGTGATCGTCCGACAGGGTGCGCAGGAACAGCTTGCGCTCGCTCGGAATGCTGCTCGCCGCGTGCAGGAGGCGACGCGCCGCCGCGTCGGCCGCGCGCGCATCGCGGTCGCCGATCATGGTGATGAGCAGTGTCCGGGGGGCGATCGTCCCGAGGTCACCGAGGAGGATGCCCCGTGCCTTGGGCCCGCTGGCGATGCCGCCGGGCATCACGCCGAAGATCAACTTCGGCACCGGCAGGCCCCGCGCGTCGGCGTCAGCGGCGATGTTCATGGCGATTGGCACGCCGGCGAGGTGCCCGATCAGGGCGACCCGGGCCGGATCGGGTTTCGCTTCCGCATCGGACGCGAGGGCGTCGAGGGCTGCCCGCAGCAGCGTCTCCGCGTTGGCCACGGCATCCGCCGGGCGCGTCCGGTTCACGTCCTGGAAGCGCGGGAACAGCACGAGGTAGCCCGCGCGCGCGAGGTGGTCAATCCAGGCGCCGTAGCTCTGCGGGTTGGCCGCACCCCATCCGTGCAGGAACACGGCGACCGGCCGTCCCGCGGCCGGAGCGGCGGCGGCCACGTGGAAGACGAAGGTGGAGGCGGATGCGCGGCCGACGGCGCGCTTGGCGATCACGAGCTTGCGGTCGCCGACGCCGCCCGGCCCCTCGTTCGGCTGCGACGGCGGTACGGCGGCAGCCGCCGGCAACGGTGCCGTGAGGAGGCTGAGCAAGCCGGCAGCGAGGACACGGCTGAGGGCGTTGAGACGCATGGACGGCTCGATTGCTTTGAAGGTTCTCACGATACGGCCGCAGTCCGAGCAGGACGCGAGGACGCAACGGACTCGTGAGACGCTCCTGCGGACCTGCGACCCTGGGGGTTCATAGCAGATCCCCGTGCCGTGGCGATGCTTCGACGCAGCGGCAAGCGAGCGAGACCACCAAGGCGGGTCCGCTCACGCGCTCCGATCAGACTTGACGCAGCGCTCGTCCAGTTGCCGCGCGAGGATGAGCAGCCGGTCCGGCATCGGCGGCGACATCGACGCGTATGCATCGCGAAGTCCGTAGCCGAGCACGTCGAGGGTGGTCGTTTCGTAGCCGAGCGCGAGTCCAGAGCGACGACAGGTCTCTGCGTGGTTGAGGGCGACGATCTTCATGATGAACTCAGTGCGCGCGGCGCAGCATTTCATGGGAGAGTACTATTAACGCGGGGCGCGGCTCATGTATCCATGCCGCGCGGGACGAGTTTCCCGCCCGGACCGATGACGGCCGGTCCCGTGGCCGGTCCGGACGGCCGACCGGCCGCCTGTTCAACCCAGGCCAGGATGTCCTCGGCCCGCCACGGCTTCGGGATGAAGGTGGCCGACACGCGGAGATCACTCGGCTGGTCGCCGGCATCGCCGGAGGTGAGCAGAACACGGACCCGCGGCCAAGTGACGCCGATGATCCGGGCGAGCTCGAAGCCCCCGATCGGACCGGGCGTCCGCACGTCGGAGAAGACGACGCTGACCTCGTCGCCGCGCGCGTTCAGGATGGCGAGCGCGCGCTCGGCGGTCTCGGCCTCGATGACGGTGAAGCCGGTCTCCTCCAGCAGGGTGGCGGCAAGGAAGCGCTCGTCGGGCTGATCCTCGACGACGAGGATGACCGGCTTCGATCCGGGCGGATGCGTGTCGCTCATGGCCGGGACACTCTACGTGGGCCGAACGAAGGGCCCATCCGATCGGTTGCTCATTGCGCGCCGCGACGCGACCCGTAGCGACACCGTGCACGCACGGGCCGCCACCGGTCATCGTGACACAAACCGACCGGCCGGGCCGTGTCCGATAAGGCACAGCCCCGCGCCATCGATCGCCCGCCCGGAAATCCTCGACGTTCGACGGCAGGCCGTTGCAGCACACCGCTCGACCGGGCGCTCCCGCCACGCGCCGGCCGCGGCAGCGCCTATCCGACGCCGTTGGCTTTGAGGAAGGCCAGGGCCCGGCGCCAGCCATCCTCCGCGGCTTCCCTGCGATAGCTCGGCCTGTAATCGGCGTGGAACCCGTGCGGCGCGTCCGGATAGACCACGAGCTCGACCTGCTTGCCGGCCGCCCGCGCCTTGTCGCGCGCGGCCTCGGCCGAGGCGACCGGGATGCCGGTGTCGGCGCCTCCGTAGAGGCCGAGGAGCGGTGCGTGGATCTCGCCCGCGAGATCATTCGCGCTGCGCGGCTGGATGTCCGTCGGCTCGCCGCCGAGGGGGCCGTACCACGCCACGGCCGCCTTCAGGTCGCGCCGGTGCGCCGCGTAGAGCCAGACGCCGCGGCCGCCGCGGCACCAGCCCATCACCCCGAGTCGGGCCGGATCGCCCTTCGCCGCGGTGGACGCCCAGGCGACGGTAGCATCGAGGTCGCCGATCCACTGGGCATCCGGCGTCTTCGCGATCACGTCGCGGATGATCACCTTGACGTCGGTCATCTGCGAGAGGTCGCCCTGCCGGGCGTAGAGTTCCGGCGCGACGGCGCAGTAGCCGGCCTTGGCCAGCCGCCGGCACACGTCCTTGATGTATTCATGGACGCCGAAGATCTCCTCGATCACCAGGACCAGCGGGAACGGCCCGGCGCCCTCGGGCACGGCGCGGTAGCCCGGCATCGGCCCGTCGGCGGCCGGGATCTTCACCTCGCCGGCCTCGATCCCGGCGGAATCGGTGTGGATCACCTGCGCCTCGACCGGCGTCACCGCCAGGGTCATCCCGCTGATCAGGCTGGTCATGACGAAGCCGCGGCGCGACAGCGGCGGAGTGATCAGCCCGTCGAGGCCTGCGGTTCCGATGTCGTTCGTCATGGTGCTCTCCGTCGCGTCCGCCCGCGTCCTTCGCGCAAGGGCATCATGCCGGCCGGGCAGGGTCAATCCGCCCGGCCCGCGACGGCTCGCCCACTCAGGCCCTTGCCGAAACCTGTGCGGCGCGGCGCGGAGCCGGTGACGCGGCGCCGGCGGGCGCCCGTGTCCGAAGAAGATCGCCGAGCACCACGAAGCCCTCCGCCGCGTCGCCCGACCCCGCACGGATCCCGAAGCCGAGGGCGAAGGACCGTCCGAGCCCAGCATCGCGCTCGAGGCCGAACCGGTCGAGCGCCGCCAGGAACGCCTCGCGGAACAGGCTCGGCCTGCACCAGCGCTTCTCCGCCATCTGGAGCGGCCAGTCCCACAGGTCCTCGCCCCGACGGGCCGCCAGCGACGGGGCTGCGATGAAGTACCCGGTGGCGCGGTGCTCCAGACCGTCGTCCGACAGGAACCAGTCGTCGTTGCGGAACGGGACCGTGTCGCTGGTGCAGGCCTCGACCATCTGGATTCCTCCGGTCCCTGCGGTGCGACCGGGCCGTCGTGCGCCCGCTCCGCATGGAACATAAAAGGAACACTGATCCGGAACGGAACGTGCGTCAAGCCTCACGTTCTTGGTGCGTTCACGGATCGTCCGTCAGCGGGCCTTGAACAGGGCGTTCTCGACCGTGTCGCCGACGCGCAGGCCGAGCTTCGCCGCGGTGCCGGCATTGAGTTCCAGCACCGACAGCACCGGTTCCGGCGACTGGATGATCGCGGTCGACAGCGGCTCGGTGTCGGCGGCAATGTAGGCGACCGTGCCGTCGGCGCGGATGAACACCATGTCGAGGGGCAGGTAGGTGTTCTTCATCCACATCGCGACCGGCGCGGAGCGCTCGAAGTCGAACAGCATCCCGTGGTTCGGCGCCATGCTGCGCCGGAACATCAGGCCGCGGGAGCGCTCGGCATCGTCGCGCATCACCTCGACGTCGAAGCGGTGGACGCCGTCCCTGGAGCGGATACCGAGCGGCTCAGTCTTCGCTGCATCCTGCGCGAAGGCCGGCGCGCGGGGGAGCAGGATCGCCGATCCTGCGAGGAGGCCGAGGGCGAGGCAGGCGGACGCGAGCGTGGTTCTGACGCGGTACAAGGTGCTCACCATCAATGGGAGGACGGAACGGCTCCGTCCGGCAGCCGGACCTCGGCGGCCATGACGCCCTTGGAGCCGTCCCCGTATCGCACGAGCACGGTCTCGCCGGGCTTCAGTTCCGCGATCCCGTAGCGGCGCAGGGTCTCCATGTGGACGAAGATATCCGGCGTGCCGTCGCCCCGGGTCAGGAAGCCGAAGCCGCGCAGGCGGTTGAACCACTTCACCACTGCGGTCTCCAGCCCGCTCGTCGGCGTGACGCTGACGTGGGTCCGCGGCAGCGGCAGCTCGGACGGGTGCGTTGCCGAGGACTGATCGAGGGAGAGAACGCGGAACGCCTGCCAGCCGCGGACGCGCTCGGTGGCCTCCACCACGATGCGGGCGCCCTCGCTGGCGTTCTGGTGCCCGTCGCGGCGCAGGCAGGTGACGTGGAGCAGCACGTCGGGCATGCCGTCGTCGGGGACGATGAAGCCGAAGCCCTTCGCGACGTCGAACCACTTGATGCGGCCGGACACTTCGACGAGATCCAGCGGCTCCTCGATTTCGCCCGGCCGCGCGGCGCCGTCCGTCGCCCGTGAGCCCGTCGACTCTGATCCGAACCCGTCAGACATGTCGCAAGCAACCTACACCGAATCGCACCACGCGCTTCGGCTTCAAGATTAACGAAGTCCTGCTGCGACGAAAGCCTCTTTGCCCGGCAGCCGGAGGCCGCGATGATGCAATTGTCGACGCAGGGGCCGCCCGGCAACAGCGGCCCCAGGCGAGACTGACGGCGCCCGCCCGAGACAGGTCGGCGCCGGAACGCGGGGTCCTGGATGCACCCGATGCTTCCGAGCCTTGATGTCGTGCTCCGCTTCGAGGTCTCACATGTTCGTGATCGCACCGCGCGACGAAAGCCGGGATCGCGCGCTCCCGCGCGGCGCGGAGCAAGGGATGCTTCGCGCGGCGGCGGAATGATGCTTAGGGCGCGCTCATGTCAGCCGAAGCCTTCTCCGCCGCGCCGCCTAGCCGGGACCGGCGCCTGCCCGCGATCGATGCCGCGCGCGCCGCCGCACTGGCGGCGATGGCGGCTTACCACGCGACCTGGGATCTCGGATACCTGCGCCTTACGCCGGAGAACGCGGCCCTGTCCCCGGCGGGGCGGGCGTGCGCGCACCTGATCGCCGGATCGTTCCTGCTGCTTGTCGGGGTCGGCTTGGTCTTGATGAACGGCCGCGGCGTCCGGCCGCAGCCGACGCTGAGGCGGTTCCTGCGAATCGCGGGCGCCGCGGGGCTGATCACGGTCGCGACCGTGCTCGCGTTTCCCGACAGCTACATCTTCTTCGGCATCCTGCACTGCATCGCGGTGTCGAGCGTGCTGGCGCTGCCGTTCCTGTTCCTTCCCGCCGCCGTCACGGGACTTGCCGCCGCCCTGGTCGTGGCGCTGCCGCACCTCGTCGCGCATCCGTTCCTCGACGCGCCGGGCCTGTTCTTCCTCGGCCTGGGCCGGGAGGTACCGCGGACGAACGATTACGTCCCGCTGTTTCCGTGGTTCGGACTCGTCCTGCTCGGGGTGGCGCTCGGCCGGATCGGCCTGCCGTGGTTCATGCGCTCCCGGCTCGGGGCGTGGCGACCGCGGCGTTGGCCTGCGCGGACGGCGACGTTCGCCGGCCGCCACAGCCTCGCGATCTACCTCGTGCATCAGCCGGTGCTGCTCGCCCTGCTGACGGGGGTCGCGACGCTGACCGGCCCGCATCCCCGCGCGGGGCTGGAAACGTTCCGGGCGGATTACGCCGCCACCTGCGCGCGCACCGGCGGGGAGGCCGGTGCGTGCCGCATCGCCGCGCGCTGCACCGCGGACGCGCTGCGCCGGGCCGGCCTCTGGTCGGTGGAGGGACGCGGCTTCACCACCCCGGAGCGGGTGCAGGCGCAAGGCCTGTCGCAGCGCTGCTACGAGGCGTCCGAGGGAACGGCGCCGCCGCCTTGACGGCTTTCGCGCCGGTGGCCGTCACGACGAGCGCCGAACGGCAGAAACCGTCCAAGAACCCGAGCGGCCAAATCCCGATGAACCGGGAAGGTTCAGTCCTTGGCGCGCTCGACGTAGGCGCCGTCGGCCGTCATGACGACGATGCGGGTGCCGGCGGCGATGTGCGGCGGCACGGTGGTGCGGACGCCGTTCGAGAGGGTGGCCGGCTTGTAGGAGGACGAGGCGGTCTGGCCTTTCATCGCCGGCTCGGTCTCGGCGACCTCCAGGACCACGCGCTGCGGCAGCTCGATCGTCAGCGCCACGTTGTTGTACTGCGAGATCATCACGGCCATGCCCTCCTGCAGGTAGGGGGCGGCGTCGCCGACGACGTCGGGCGGCACGGCGATCTGGTCGTAGCTCTCGGGGTTCATGAAGTGGAACCCCTCGCCGTCGCGGTAGAGGAAGGTGTGCTCCTTGTCCTCGACGAAGGCGCGCTCGACCTGCTCGGTGGTGCGGTAGCGCTCGGACACCTTCACGCCGTCGGTGATGCGGCGCATGTCGAGCTGGGTCACGGGGGTGCCCTTGCCGGGATGGATGTTCTCCGCGAACAGGATCACGTAGAGCTTGCCGTCCTTCTCGACGACGTTGCCCTTGCGGAGCGTTGAGGCGATCACCTTCACGGGGCAGGTCCTGCGTTGACAAGGCGGGGTGCGCGCGCCTAGCGCGGTGCCCCGCGGGAGCGGCATGTCCCGCGGGCGCGACGATGGCCCGGCACTATCCTATCCGCGGGCCGGTTGCCAGCCGCCGGGGTGCAGCGTGTTCGAAGCCGGCGAGATCCCAGTCCTCCAGTCGGTTTCCGCACGGTGACGCTTCCCCCCTCCCCCTGGTGGGAGCCCGGGCGCCACGCCGATCGGCGCCCGCGCCTGATGCTGCGCAACCGGATCGCCGGGCGGCTGCGCGCGCACCTCGACGCGCGGGGCTTCGTCGAGGTCGAGGCGGCGTGCCTCCAGGTCTCGCCCGGCAACGAGGCGCACCTCTGCGCCTTCGCCACCGAAGCAGTCGCCGCAGACGGCACCCGCGCACCCCTTTACCTGCACACCTCGCCGGAATTCGCGTGCAAGAAGCTCCTGGCCGCGGGCGAGACGCGGCTGTTCAGCCTCGCGCGGGTGTTCCGCAACCGCGAGCGCGGCCCCCTGCACCACCCCGAATTCACGATGCTGGAATGGTACCGGGCGGGGGAGCCCTACGACGCGCTGATGCGTGATTGCGCCGACATCCTGCGGATCGCGGCCGAGGCGGCCGGCGTCGCCCGGCTGGTCCATCGCGGACGCGGCTGCGACCCGTTCGCGGCGTTCGAGCGGCTGACGCTCGCCGAGGCCGTCACCCGGCATGCCAACATCGATCTGCTCGCTACCGTGGCGCCGGACGGGGCGACCGACCGCGACGGGCTCGCCGCCTCTGTCCGCCGGGCGGGGCTCCGGGTCGCGCCGGACGACACCTGGGCGGACCTGTTCAGCCGCGTGCTGGTCGCCCGGATCGAGCCGCATCTCGGGCTGGGGCGCCCGACGATCCTGTGCGACTACCCGGTGAGCGAGGCGGCTCTCGCCCGGCCGAGCGCGGCCGACCCGCGCGTCGCGGAGCGGTTCGAGCTCTACGCCTGCGGGGTCGAGCTCGCCAACGCCTTCGGCGAACTCACCGATCCGGGCGAGCAGCGCCGCCGCTTCGAGGCGGCGATGGCGGAGAAGCAGCGCGTCTACGGCGAGGCCTACCCCATCGACGAGGATTTTCTGGACGCGCTCGCGGTGATGCCCGACGCCTCGGGCTGCGCGCTGGGCTTCGACCGGCTGGTGATGCTGGCCTGCGGGGCGCCCCACATCGAGGACGTGATCTGGACCCCGCTCACTGGGGGCGCACGGTGAACCGGCCCCTGCGCAGCCCGGACGACCTCGCCGCCGCCGGCCTCGTCGCGTCCGCCGACCTGCCCGCGCTCCGGGCGGTCGCGGCGCGCTACGCCGTCTCGCTCACCCCCGACATGGCCGAGCTGATCGACCGTTCCGACCCCGACGATCCGATCGCGCGCCAGTTCGTGCCGCAGGCCGAGGAGATCGTCACGGACCCTGAGGAGCGCGCCGACCCGATCGGCGACGCGGTCCACGAGAGGATGCCCGGCCTCGTCCACCGCTATCCCGACCGGGTGCTGCTGAAGCCGCTGCACGTCTGCCCGGTCTACTGCCGGTTCTGCTTCCGCCGCGAGGTGGTCGGCCCCAACGGCGCCGGCGCGCTGACCGAGGCGGAACTCGACGCGGCGCTCGCCTACATCGCCGCCGACCCGGGCATCTGGGAGGTGGTGCTGACCGGCGGCGACCCCTTCGCCCTCTCCGCGCGGCGCCTCGGCGCCATCGCGCGGCGGCTCGGCACGATCCCGCACGTGCGGGTGCTGCGCATCCACACCCGCGTGCCCGTCGTGAGCCCCGACCTCGTCACCGACGCGCTGGTCGCGGCCCTGAAGCGGTTCGAGGGCGCGGTGTTCGTGGCGCTGCACGCCAACCACGCCCGCGAGTTCACGCCGGCCGCACGCGCCGCCTGCGCCCGGCTCGTTGATGCCGGCATCCCGATGGTGAGCCAGACGGTGCTGCTGCGCGGCGTCAACGACGACGCGCCGACCCTGGAATCCCTGATGCGGGTCTTCGTCGAGAACCGGATCAAGCCGTACTACCTGCACCACGGTGACCTCGCCCCCGGCACCGGGCACCTGCGCACCGGGCTTGCCGAGGGGCAAGCCCTGATGCGGCGCTTGCGCGGACGCCTCTCCGGACTCGCCCAGCCGACCTACGTCCTCGACATCCCAGGCGGCCACGGCAAGGTGCCGGTCGGGCCGGGCTACCTCGCCGACGGGCCGGAGGGCGCGCGCGTGACCGATCCGAACGGCGGCGTGCATCGATACCCGCCGGATGGAACCGAGTAGGAGGACGCCGGGATGCGCAGGCTCTGGGGGCGGGCGAACTCCGTCACCCTGCAGAAGGCCCCGCGGGGCCTCGCCTATGCGCGGATCGAGGCGGGCGGCGCGCGCGGCGTCGTGTCGGACGCAGCCCACACCGTCCGGCGGCGGCGCGCATGTTCGCCGGACCGATCAGCGAGAGCGCTCTCCGCCGAAGTGGATGCCGGTTCGGCGTAGGAGAGCGCGTTGAAACAAAGACTTAGAGCCGTGCCCGATCGCGTTACGATCGGGCACGGCTCTAGACGTTGAGATCGCGCCTTGCCCGTGAGCGGGCGCGATCCACCTTGGGCGGGGGCCGGCACGCTCCCCGACCCCCTTTCGGAGAAGTACCCGATGGCGATCGACCCCACCCTGCGCGACGCCCTCTCGGCGGTGACCGTCGCGAGCCTCGCCCGCGTGCTGGCGCGGCGCGGGGTTCCCGCCTGCTCGCTCCATGGGATTACGGGGACCGGGGCGGCGGTGGGTCCGGCCGCGACCCTGCGGATGATCCCGGCCCGCGGCGACGTCGCGGGCTCGCTCGCCGAGGCGATCGAGGCGGTGCCGGACGGAGCGGTCGTGGTGATCGACACCGGCCGATCCGGGCTCGATCTGCCCTTCGCCGCCATCCTGGCCGCGCGCCTCGCGCAGCGCGGAGTGGCGGGGCTCGTCACGGACGGGACGCTGACCGCCGAGGCCGGCCTGCCGGCTTGGTCCGCCGCGATGACACCGGGCAGCGGGTCGCTCTCGTTGGCGGGCTCGGGCGAGGCGATCGCCTGCGCGGGCGCCGCGGTCCATCCCGGCGACATCGTCGTCGGCGGCCCGGACGGGGTAATCGTGATCCCGCGGGACATCGCCGAGGCGGTGGCCCTGGAGGCGGTCGAGCAGCAGCGCCTCGATCTCTGGCTCGCCCGCGAGGCCGAGACCGGCGCGAGCCTGAGGACCCTGCTTCCGCCGGACGCCGCGACGCTGGCGCGGTTCGAGGCCGAGACCGGAGCCTGAGCGTCGGCCCTGCCGGGCTCGCCGGTCGATGTTCTTCCCGCTCTCGAAGGTGATCTTCTTCCTGATCACCCCGTCGAATTTCCTCGTGCTGGCCGGGCTCGTCGGCGTCGCGCTGGTGCTCCTCACCGCGCGTCGGCGCACCGGCGGCTGGCTCGCCGGGCTGGGGCTGCTCGGCCTGCTCGCGGGCGGCCTGTCGCCGCTCTCGGCCTGGGTCCTCCTCCCTCTGGAGCAGCGCTTCCCGTCGTTTGCCGACGACGGCGCGCCGCTCGCCGGCATCATCGTGCTCGGCGGCGGGATCGAGGCGGGCGCGGCGTCGGCGCGCGGCCAAGTGGTCGTCAACGACGCGGGCGAGCGGCCGATCTACTTCGCCGACCTCGCCCGGCGCTATCCGCATGCGCGCCTCGTCTTCTCCGGCGGCAGCGGCAGCCTCGCGGACGGATCTATCGCGGAGGCCGACATCGTGAGCCGCGACGCCGACACCCTCGGCCTGCCGCGCGCCCGGCTCGTCCTGGAGAACCGCTCCCGCAACACCCGCGAGAACGCGCTGTTCTCGGCCGCGATGGTTCAGCCGAAGCCGGAGGAGCGCTGGCTCTTGGTCACCTCGGCCTGGCACATGCCGCGCGCCGTCGGGTGTTTTCGCGAGGCCGGCTTCTCGGTCACCGCCTTCCCGGTGGATTACCGCACCCGCGGTCCGCAGGACGCCCTGCGCTTCAACAGTCTCGCCTCGGACGGACTGCTCCAGCTCGACTTGGCGGCCAAGGAGTGGATCGGGCTCGCGGTGTACCGGCTCGCCGGCTACACCGACGCGTGGCTTCCGGCGCCTCAGGGCTCCGGCAGCGCCAGCCGGTAGACCCCGCGAAAATCGTCCGGGTCGGCGCGCCTGCCCTTGCGCAGGATCGCGAGGCGCCCGGCCTTGGTCAGGCGAACCGCGACGCGGCGCACCGGCGGCATCAGCGGGCTCCAGTTCTCCGGGTGCGGCCCGGCGAGCGCCCGGGCGACCTCGGACGGGCAGATCGTCCGGCCCGCGCCGCGTTCAGTGACGAGGCGCAGCATCGTCTCCTCGATCGCGTCCTCGCTGCGGGTGCCCTGCGCTTCGTCCCTCAACGAACGGTTCCTTCCTGAGCGGCATCGGCCTCGGCGAGCAGGATCGTGCGGATCTCGGAGGCGAACTGGCGCCGCCACATCACTAGCACCACCGCCGTCGTCGAGGCGACCAGGACGTAGGGGCCGACGAACCAGCCGAGATAGGCCAGCGCGAAGAAGAACGCCCGCTGCCCGCGGGCGAAGTGGCCGCCGGCCGCGATGTTCATCGCCGCCGCGCGCGCCGCCGCCCGCAGCATCGCCTCCTGCGTGGCGCCCGAGCCCTTCGGCGGCACCGCCCCGAACAGGATCGCCCCGTAGTTGAACAGCCGGTAGGCCCAGGCGAACTTGAAGAAGGCGTAGACGAACACCACAGCCAAGCCCGCGACCTTGATCTCCCAGGTGGCCCGCGTGGCGACGGTGCCGAAGGGGAGCGTCCCGAACAGGTTGAGCACGTCGTCGCCGGAGCGCGACAGGGTCAGCACGCCGCCGAGGGCGATCAGCGAGGTCGAGGCGAAGAACGCGGTGCCGTTCTGCAGCGAGGCGTTGATCGTGGTGTCGACCACGCGGTTGTCGCGCACGATCATCTGACGCGCCCACACCTCGCGCTGCCCGTTCATGATCTGGCTGAGCGACACCATCCGCCCGCGTAGCCGCCCGACCGACAGGCCGTAGCAGAGCCACGCGACGACGAAGAAGACGAGTGCGCCGAGATCGACGGGCGAGAAGGCGGACGGCAGGTTCGACATCGTCTCGAGATTTTTCGCGGGCGGGGTTGCGCTCATGCTGCAGTGCAGCAGGCTGGCTAACCCGAGCCATTGCCGGATGTCGAGGGCCGGGCGCGAGAAGCGCCTGAGGGCGAAGCTCACGCGCCTTCAGTGCGCAATTGCGAATCCCGTACCAGACTCAGGTGTCGCCCGCGCCGCGACGGAGACCGTCTCGACGCGGGCGCCCGGCGGTCCGGCCCAGCAGGCCTGCACCATCGCATCGACCTCGGTCTCCGGTCCGGTGAAGACCGCCTCCACCGTGCCGTCGGCGCAGTTGCGGACATGCCCCGTCAGCCCGCGGCCGTCGGCTTCGCGCTTCGTCCAGGCGCGATAGGCGACGCCCTGAACGCGTCCGGCGACGACGACGGTGACGCTTTTTGGCTGACCCATGACGTCTGGCTGACCCATGACGCCACAACGCTCCGGGGCGGCGGACGTGCCCCGGAAGCGGATACGCATCGCCGGGACGCGAGCGCGGGATAGAAGCGCTCGGACCGTCGTGCCGACATGATGTTGTCGCCCGGTCATGCGAGACCGTCGCCGTCCGCGCAGGCGGGTGGGCGAAGGCCGGCGCTCCCGCGGAACGATCGGCACACTTGGCATCGCCCTTGCTGATCGAGGGCGGCGACGGGGGGCAAGGTTGAGAAAAATTCCTCCGGGCGTCGGCCCGACATTCCCCCAGGTCGTCGTCCTGTTCGGCGCCACGGGCGACCTGTCGCGACGCAAGCTCATTCCCGGTCTGTTCCACTTGTCGCGGGCCGGCTTCATTCCCGGCTGCCGGATCATCGGGGTGTCCCTGGACGACCTCGACGCGGACGGCTTCCGGGCCGCCGCGCGGGAGGCGCTCGATCAGTTCTCCACGCGGCCCGTCGGCGCAGACGGATGGGCGGCGTTCGCCGAGAGCCTGGACTACGTGCCCCTGGCCGCCGGCGCCGGCGCGCTCAAGGAGGCGGTCGAGCGGGCGGAGCGGTCGCTCGGCGGCGAGACGCGCCGCATCCACTACCTCAGCGTTCCGCCGAACGCCGCGTTGTCGGCCGTGCGCCTCCTCGGGGAGGCGGACCTCGTCGCAGGGGCGCGGATCATCATGGAGAAGCCCTTCGGGACGGACCTCGCGAGCGCCGTGTTCCTCAACGACCGGCTCCACGAGGTCTTCGCGGAGGAGCAGATCTTCCGCATCGACCACTTCCTCGGCAAGGAGCCTGCCCAGAACATCCTCGCCTTCCGCTTCGCCAACGGCCTGTTCGAGCCGATCTGGAACCGCAACTTCATCGACCACGTGCAGATCGACGTGCCGGAGACCCTGGGGCTGGGCCGGCGCGCAGGGTTCTACGAGAGCACCGGCGCCTATCGGGACATGGTGGTGACGCACCTGTTCCAGATCCTCGCCTTCATGGCGATGGAGGCCCCGACCTCCCTGGAACCGGTCCCGATCAGCGAGGAGAAGAACAAGGTTTTTCGCTCCATGCTGCCGATCGACCCGAAGGACGTGGTGCGCGGGCAGTACACCGGCTACCGTGCCGAGGCCGGGGTCGATCCGGAATCGGACGTCGAGACGTTCATCGCCCTCAGGTGCGCGATCGACAACTGGCGCTGGGCGGGCGTGCCGTTCTACCTGCGCACCGGCAAGCGCCTCGCCGAGGGGCAGCGGATCATCTCGATCGCCTTCCGCGAACCGCCCAAGAGCATGTTCCCGGTGGGCTCGGGGGTGGGCGCGCAGGGGCCCGACCACCTCACCTTCGATTTGGCGGATGCCGCGAAGATGTCGCTGTCGTTCTACGGCAAGCGGCCCGGGCCGGGCATGCGGCTCGACAAGCAGAGCCTGCAGTTCTCGATGAACGACACCGGCCTGATCGGCGACGTGCTGGAGGCCTACGAGCGCCTGATCCTCGACGCGATGCGCGGCGACCACACCCTGTTCACCACCGCCGAGGGTATCGAGCGCCTGTGGCAGGTCTCGACGCCGCTGCTGGAGGCGCCGCCCCCCGTGCGCCTGTACGAGCCCGCCTCCTGGGGCCCGAAGTCGATCCACCAGCTCGTCGCGCCCCATGCTTGGCGGCTGCCCTTCGAGCGGGCTTGGCGCGGCGCCGGCCCGCCGCCCGGCGGCTGATCGCCGCTCACGCGGGAGCACCGCGGTGCCAACCGCGCAGCTCGCGCAGGTAGGCGGCCGGCAGTTGCGCCGCCGCCCCCGCCTGAACGACGGCATCGAGGTAGCCCGGCCGCGGAACCCCGAACGCGGTGCTGCGGCCGAGGTAGATCAGCGCGCGCCTGACGCCGCCGGACGTGACGACCGGCTGCGAGGCCTTCACGTAGAGGCCGCCCGCGACGCCCTCGTAGCGGTCGAGGGCCGGAACGTCGGCGAGCGCCAGCTCCCACAGGACGCCCCAGACCGTGTGCCGGCCCTCGCGCAAAACCGAGGCGTAGCCTGCGCGCATGATGATGAAGCGGTGGCGGTGCAGGCGGCCCTGCCCGATCAGGCGCGAGGCCGGGCAGCGCGAGGCCATTGCGGCGGCGTCCATGTTGGCGCCGTAGGCGAAGTAGAGGGGCATGCCTTTCGGGGCCGAAGCGGCTACTCGCCCGGTGGCGTCCGCTCGTCGCGGCGGATCGCCCACTCGTTCGCGCGCATCGCTGCATAGGCCACCGCCAGGGCGATGGCCGGGATGACGAAGATGACGAAGATCTGGCCGGAATTCACGGCTTGATGCCCCGCAGGATGCGCCTTGCGATGAGAGGTATGCCGATTCCCGTGAAAAGCCAGACGACGGTCAGCGCGGCGGTCTCAAGTCGGAGCGGACCGACGCCGCTGAGGTTGAAGCTCGCGGCGGTGATCGGCGTGATGAAGCCGATCACGATAAAGGCACCGCGACGTTGTTGATCGCCGTGGCAAGGAGCTTCGTCTGCTCGGTGTTCGCTGCGCGCACCGCATGTCGGCCTCGGAAAGACCGCGACGGTCAGGCAAACTCCAGGATCACCGCATCGACCGCCAGGCTCTCGCCCTCCCTGGCGTGGATCTTCCCCACCGTGGCGTCGCGCTCGGCGCGGAGCACGTTCTCCATCTTCATCGCCTCGACGATGGCGATGGGCTCGCCGTTCTTCACCTCCTGGCCCTCGCGCACCAGGATCTGCTTGACGAGGCCGGGCATCGGGCAGAGCACCTGCTTGCCCGAGCCCGCATCCGCCTTCACCGGCATCAGGGCTGCGAGTTCGGCCTCGCGGCGGGTGTAGACCCGGACCTCGGCGGCCGCGCCCGCGTGCTGGAGCGCGACGCCGTTCAGGAGGCCGCGCACCTGGATCGCGACGCGCGTCGTCCCGATCGTGCCGGTCCAGACCGGCTCGCCGGGACGCCACGTGCTGGCGACCACGTGCGCGGTGCCGTCGGCCTCGGTGACGACGAGGCTGTCGTCGAGCGCGTCCGCGTGCGGATCGACCGTGACGGGGTAGGCCGCGCCGGCCAGCATCACCACCCGGTCGCGCTCGAAGTGCAGCAGGCCCGGGTCGCGCATCTGGCCGGAGATGCCGCGCTTGCGCGCGTTGAGCTTGTGGTCGATGGCGGCGGCCGCCGCCATCATCCGCTGCGCCACCGCCCCCGTCGGCTCGGGCGCCGCGAACCCTGCGGGAAACTCCTCCGCGATGAAGCCGGTCGACAGAGCGCCCGCGCGCCAGCGCGGATGCGCCATCAGGGCTGCCAGGAACGGGATGTTGTGGCGGATGCCGTCGATGGCGAAGGCGTCGAGCGCCTCGGCCTGCAGGTCGATCGCCGCGGCGCGGGAGGGCGCCCAGGTCACGAGCTTGGCGATCATCGGATCGTAGTGGATCGCGATCGCGCCGCCCTCCTCCACGCCGGTGTCGTTGCGGACGCGCCCGGTGCCGAACTGCCCTTCTTCCGGCGGCCGATAGGTGGTGAGCCGGCCGATCGAGGGCAGGAAGTTGCGGGTCGGGTCCTCGGCGTAGACGCGGCTCTCCACCGCCCAGCCGTCGAGCCTGACCTGATCCTGCACGAGCGGCAGCGGCTCGCCCGCCGCCACCCGGATCATCAACTCGACGAGGTCGAGGCCGGTGATCATCTCGGTGACGGGGTGCTCGACCTGGAGCCGCGTGTTCATCTCGAGGAAGTAGAACGACTTGTCCTGGCCGGCGACGAACTCCACCGTGCCGGCGGAATCGTAGTTCACCGCCTTGGCGAGAGCCACGGCCTGCTCGCCCATCGTCCTGCGGGTCGCCGCGTCGAGGAGCGGGCTCGGCGCCTCCTCGATGACCTTCTGGTTGCGGCGCTGGATCGAGCACTCGCGCTCGCCGAGGTAGATCACGTTGCCGTGCTTGTCGCCGATCACCTGGATCTCGATGTGGCGCGGGTCGGTGATGAACTTTTCCACGAACACCCGGTCGTCACCGAACGACGAGGCGGCCTCGGACTTGGCGCGGGCGAACCCTTCCGCGACTTCGCCCGACGCGTAGGCGATCCGCATGCCCTTGCCGCCGCCGCCGGCGGATGCCTTGATCATGACGGGATAGCCGATGCCGTCGGCGATCTCGACGGCGTGGTCGGGACTCTCGATCACGCCGAGGAAGCCCGGCACGGTCGAGACGTTGGCCGCCGCCGCCGCCTTCTTGGATTCGATCTTGTCGCCCATCGCGGCGATGGCGCCGGGGTTCGGGCCGATGAACACGATGCCGGCCTCCGCCAGCGCATGCGCGAAGGCCTCGCGCTCGGACAGGAAGCCGTAGCCGGGATGGACCGCCTGCGCGCCGGTCCGCTTGCAGGCCGCGATGATGTTCTCGATGACGAGGTAGGATTGCGCCGCCGCCGCCGGGCCGATGCGGACCGCTTCGTCGGCCATGGCGACGTGGAGCGCGTCGCGGTCGGCATCCGAGTAGACCGCCACCGTCCCGATGCCCATGCGCCGCGCGGTCTTGATGACCCGGCAGGCGATCTCGCCCCTGTTGGCAATCAGGATCTTGTCGAACATCGCGCGCCGCACTCGGATCTAAGCTGTCGGAGGACAGTCCAGGCCCCGGCCCGGAGGTCCGACCCCGATAAAGCAGTTGCGCGGCGGACGGAAGCTGTGCCTCTGCCTTGTGCGGCCCTTAGCTCAAGCCGCGAGCGCGAAGCGCGGGCGCAGCGTCGGGGCCGGCTCGCGGGTCCAGCGGTTGGCCTCCAGCGCGAACACCATCAGCGCCTCGGCGCTGCTTTCCGCCTCGCGCACGATCTCCATCGCGATCCGGGCGCCGACCGGCGTCGGACCGGCGCGGCCGGCGATCGAGGCCGCGAGCCACGCGGCGACCTCGCGGTCGACGTAGCCCGAGGGGCGCTCGCCCCAGACCGCGAAGTCGACCACCGCCGCGACGACGAAGTCACCGAAGGCCGGATCGGCCGCGGGCACCGCCCGCTCCAGGGCCATCAGCATGTCCGCCTCGTCGCGATGGACGAGGCCGTCCGGCACCACGTCGCGCATCAGCGTCCGAACGTCGCCGCACGTGATGCTGCCCGCGGTGACGGCATGGTTGCAGAAATCCTGAAGAGAAACGTTGCTCATGACTTGGTGCCTCCCCGGCTCTTCTCGTTGCCGGCCCTGTCCTCGTATGTATTGGACTGTAGGGGGCGGGATCGTCTTGGGAGGTTAACGGGCAAACCTGAACCGGCGTTCAGGTTAAAGCTGACTCACGAAGGAGGCTTTCGCAAACCTTGCTTTCGTCTCGGGCCGGGCGTCAGCGCACGATCACCGTGGCGCCGACGGGCACGCGGTTGAACAGGTCGACCACGTCGATGTTGCGCATGCGGATGCAGCCCGACGAGGCCGCCTGGCCGATCTTCTCGGGCTCGTTGGTGCCGTGGATGCGGTAGAGCGTGTCGCGGCCGTGGTCGGAGAGGTAGAGGGCGCGGGCGCCGAGCGGGTTTCCCGGTCCGCCCTGCATGGCGTGGACGTGCGGCCAGCGCTTGATCATCTCGGCTGGCGGGTTCCAGGCCGGCCACTCCGCCTTCCGGTCGATCGTGGCGGCACCGGTCCAGCCGTAGGCCTCGTCGCCGACGGTGACGCCGTAGCGCATCGCCTTGCCGTCGGGCAGGACGAGGTAGAGCTGCCGCTCGCGCGTCTCGATGACGATGGTGCCGGGGCGCTCCCTGGTCGGATCGCTGACCTGATAGCGGGCGAAGTGCGGATCGAACTCGGCGTCGGGCACGAGGGCCATGAAGGCGGTGTCCCGCGCCGACAGGGTCGGATCGGGCACCGCCTTGAAGTTGCAGCCCGAGAGCAGCACGGCACACGCGATGATCGGGGCGATGCGCATGACGTACACCGTTCGAGTGGACCTCCGCCCGTGGATTCATGGTTGACGGAGGCTGAACGAAGCATAGCCGTGCGAGGCACTTCCGCGTAGCCTCGCGCGTTGCCGGATCGGGATATTGCCGAGCCCTGTTGCAGGTCTGCGACAGGACGGTTCGGAGAGGGGCGGCGCAGCCGCCGGGAAGGATGATCGTGACGACCCTGTACGTGAGCCATCCGGCCGCCCTCGACCACGCCGTACCGGACGGTCATCCCGAGCGGCCCGACCGCATCCGCGCCATCGAGCGCGTCCTGGAGAACGAGCGCTTCGCCGGCTTGGTGCGGACCCTGGCGCCCCGGGCGGACGCCGCGGTCGCGACGCTCGTCCACCCGAGCGACTACGTCGAGGCGATCGTCGCGGCAGCGCCGACGGAGGGCCTGGTAGCGATCGATTCCGACACGCTGCTGTCGCCGGGCACCCTGGAGGCGACGCTGCGGGCCGTCGGCGGCGCGGTGATGGCGGTCGACGCGGTGATGGCGGGCGAATGCGCCAACGCCTTCGTCGCCATGCGCCCGCCCGGCCACCACGCCGAGCGCACCCGGGGGATGGGCTTCTGCCTGTTCAACCACGCGGCCATCGCCGCGCGCCACGCGCGGGTGAAGCACGGCGCCGCCCGGGTCGCGCTGGTCGACTGGGACGTGCACCACGGCAACGGTTCGCAGGACATCTTCTGGGACGACGGCGCGGTGATGTACGCCTCGACCCACCAGATGCCGCTGTTTCCCGGTTCCGGGGCGGTCTCGGAGCGCGGCGCGAAGAACACCATCGTCAACGTGCCGCTGCGGCCGGGCGACGACGGCGCGGTCTTCCGCGAGGCCTTCGAGGCCGGCATCCTCGCCCGGGTCGCGGCGTTCGAGCCCGATGTAATTGTGATCTCGGCGGGCTTCGACGCGCACCACCTCGACCCGCTCGCCAACCTTCGCCTCACCGAAGCCGATTTCGGCTGGGCCACCCGCAAGCTGATAGAGGTCGCCGACCGCCACGCCAAGGGCCGCCTCGTCTCGGTGCTGGAGGGCGGCTACAGCCTCGACGGACTGGGCCGCTCGGTCTCCGCGCACGTGGACGCGCTGATGGGCCGGTGAGGCGTGTCGCTCGTCCGCAACGAGCGAACGTTGCTGACGGCGACGCTTCTCAACGGCGTCGCCGTCGCGGCGATTGCAGTTGGTGGGATCGCGCCCTTCGTGGCTGTCGTCGTCGGGACTTCGAGCCTTGCGAACGCGCTGCTCAACGCTGGGATTTGGTTCTCGTTCGGCGCAGTCTTACATTTAGCGGCACGAGCCGTGCTGCGAAGGCTGATCGAATGACGAGCGTTGAGATCTGTGCGTTCTTCGGCTCGGCCTTCCTGATGGGCGGCGTTTGCGCGTTCATCTACTGGTTCACCGGGTGGCAGGACCGGCACGAGGCGACCCGCCGGGCGACCGCTCACACCTCCAGCGGCTCGTCCCCCAGCAGCTCGATCCCGAAGCCCGATAGGCCGACGTAGGCCCGCGACGAGGTCGAGAGGTTGCGGATCGAGACCACGCCGAGGTCGCGCAGGATCTGGGCGCCGAGGCCCACCTCGCGCCACTGGCGCACACGCTGCGCCTCCGTGCCCTCGTCCGAGACGCGGTTGAGCGGCACGCCGGCCGTCCCGTCCCGGAGATAGACCAGCACGCCCCGCCCCTCGCGGGCAAAGCGGGCCATCACCGCCTCGATCTGGCGCCCGCCCTCGATCACGTCGGCGACGACGTTGGAGCGGTGCAGGCGCACCAGCACGTCGCGGCCGTCGCCGATCGCGCCGTGGACGAAGGCGAATTGCTGGATTGCCTCGAACGGCGTGGTGTAGGCGTAGCCCGTCATCTCCCCGGACCCGGTCCTCACCGGAAAGTGCCCGACGCGCTCGACCAGCTTGTCCCGGGACTGCCGGTAGGCGATCAGGTCCGCGACCGAGACGCGGGCGAGGGTGTG
>NZ_CAXTBY010000044.1:0-21527 GCF_964242245.1 uncultured Methylobacterium sp.
CGCGACCGACGATGCACTAACTTCGTACCTGGGCCACCAGATGGGGGCAGGTCAATCTAGTAAGTCGCAAAAATCCGGGCCACGCCTTCCGGTTCCCGCGTCACCGTCAGGGCCAGCGCCAGCAGGATGCGGGCCTTCTGCGGCGTGAGGTTGTCGGCGCTGAGGATGCCGCGGCTCTTCAGGCGGGTGGTGAGCGGCACCACGCCGCTTCCGGCCCGCGTCGACTGCACCACCACGAGGCCGGCGGCGGCGGCCTCCGCGAGCGCGTCGGCCTCCATCGGCGGCGTCATGCCGGGGGCGAGCCCCGCCGAGACGAGGCCCACGGCGCCGGCCGCCCGGAACGCCCGGACCGCCGTGCCGTCGGCGTCGGCGTAGGCGTAGGACACGTCGACCCGCGGCAGCGCCGACAGCGCGCGGATGTCGAACGGCGTGCCCGGTGCGTGGCCGCGTTCCGAGCGCCGGTAGTACTGCACCGCCGCACCGTCGACGTGGCCGAGCACCCCGAAATCCGGCGTCCGGAAGGTCTGGAGCCGGGCCACCGAGGTCTTGGTCACCTCGCGGGCCGCCTGGATCTCGTCGTTGAGGACGACGAGGACGCCGCGGCCGCGGGAGTGCGGCGAGGCCGCGGTGCGGATCGCGGCGACGAGGTTGAGCCCGGCATCGCTCGACAGGGCGCTGATCGGTCGCTGCGCGCCGACGAGCACCACCGGGATCGCGACGGTCAGCGTCAGGCTGAGGGCGTAGGCCGTCTCCTCCAGGGTGGCGGTGCCGTGCCCGATGACGATGCCGGCGAGATCCGGGTGCTCGGCGACGAGCCGCGCGCACAATCCGACGAGGTCGCGCCACTCGGCAAACCCGATCGCCGGACTCGCCACCGCGCGAAATGCGACCGGCACCATCTCGGCCACCGCGCGCACCTCCGGGACGGCGTCCAGGATCGCGGCGGCCTCCAGGCGCGCGTCGGTGGCGGTGTAGTCGAGGAGATCGAGGGCATCGCGCCCGACCGACGCGATCGTCCCGCCCGTACCGATGAACGCGACCTTGGGTCTTGCCGTCATGCAATGTCTCCTGCCCCGCGCCCCGGCCGCTCGCCGGACCCGTGAACGCGGCGGTCCATTGCCTTTGCCTCACAGGCCCGCGAACGAACAGGCTTCGCGACGCGGGGCTTCGCTCAGGTTTCAAAGTCGAAGAGCAGCGCGGACGGGTTCGCGCGCGTGCTGCTCGATCCTCCCTGCGCGTAGCCGCCGCCGCTCTGCGACGCCTTGAGCTGCTGGATGAAGCTCGCGAGGAGATCGTCGGAAGACGAGGTCGATCCGCCGGTCGAGCCGGTGCCCGACGGACTCGACGCGTCGTCAGCAGCGTCGCTCGGCGGGGCGGCGGGGGGCCCGCCGCGGCCATACCCGCCGATCCTGGTCCCGCCGCCCTCCCCGTCACCCTGCGCGAACAGCGACTTCAGGGTCGCGGCCTGATCGCTTGTGAGCGTACCGCCGGTGACCTGATCGGCGATCAGCCCGTCGATCCGGTCCTTGGCCCCCGACGGGTCGAGGCGCGCTTCGGTGCTCGTGCCCGAGGCGGTCGAGCCGCCGGAGGCGCCGTCTGCCTGGAGGCTTGCATCGATCGCCTCGACGGCGGTGGTCAGCGCGGTGGCGTCGGTGGCGGTGATGGCGCCGGATGAGACCTCATCACCGATCGCGGAAGCGAGCCGATTTTTCTCGGAGGGGTGCGGCGGCCGCTGGCTCGGGTAGGGCTGGGGTGGCGGGGTGCCGGAGATCGAACGCATCGTGCCGCCCGTTTCGCGAAGGGACCGGGACCGCCGGGAAGCGGGACCGTGTGCAAATTGCCCACCTCGCGCTTAAGGAAGCGTTCTCGATCATCCCTCCAGGGTCATGCTCTGCCGGGTCTGGCGTCATGCAGAGCGCGACCGTTCCGGCGCTGGGCGATCGATGCCGATCGGGCTCGCAGGGCACGGGGACGCGCCCTTCCTGAACGTGGGGGGCACGCGCGGCCTCGAACGGGCGAATCAGCGGGCGGCGCCGAGGCGCGGCAGCGGCGGGGGCGCCGCGACGGGTGCGGAGACCGGGGCCGGGGAACGCCCGGCGGCGAGCGCGTGGCCGTAGAGGCCGCGGTGC
Organism: uncultured Methylobacterium sp.; assembly: GCF_964242245.1. NCBI lineage: Bacteria > Pseudomonadati > Pseudomonadota > Alphaproteobacteria > Hyphomicrobiales > Methylobacteriaceae > Methylobacterium > uncultured Methylobacterium sp. Next base: position 2,130 of record NZ_CAXTBY010000044.1, read on the forward strand.
TGGGGATGCGGGCAGAGGCGGTCGGTCAGGCCGATCACCGTCTCGGCGGCGCCCAGCAGGATCGCGCCGTCGGGTGCGAGGCGCTCGGCCAAGCGCCCGAGGATGTCGGCCTTGGTCGGCGCATCGAAGTAGATCAGCACGTTGCGGCAGTAGATCACGTCGAAGCAGCCGAGGCTCTCGAACCCGCTGAGCAGGTTGATCGGGCGGTAGTCGACCATCGCTCGGAGCGAGGCCGCGATCTGCCACTGCTCGCCGACCTGGGAGAAGTACTTCAGCAGCCACTGGACGGGCAGGCCGCGCTGGACCTCGAAGTGGCTGTAGAGCCCGAGCTTGGCCTTCTCGATCACCTCCGTGGAGAGGTCGGTGGCGACGATCTCCACCTGCCAGCCGGCGAGCCGGGCCGCCGCCTCCTGCAGGAGGATCGCGAGCGAGTAGGGCTCCTGACCGGTGGAGGAGGCCGCGCACCAGATCCGCAGGCGGCGCTGGCTCGCGCGGCGAACGAGCGCCTGCGGCAGCAGCACGTCGCGGAACAGGTCGAAGGGCGTGCGGTCGCGGAAGAAGAAGGTCTCGTTGGTTGTCATCGCTTCGACCACCGCCCGCTCGATCGCGGGGTCGCGGGCGAGCTTGAGGGTGCCGACGAGGTCGTGGAGCGTGGCGAGCCCGAATCGGCGGCAGACCGGGTTCAGGCGGCTCTCCACCAGGTAGCGCTTCTCGGGCGTGAGCGCGAGGCCGGAACGCTGCTTGAGGTAGGCGCGCAGGTAGTCGAACTCTTGCTCGGTCATGCGACCTGTCCGGTGATCAGGCTGCGGAGCGCCGGTCCGATCTCGGACAGCGGCAGCACCCCGTGCGCGAGGCCCGCCTTGGCGACGCTGCCGGGCATGCCCCAGACGGTGCTCGTCGCCTCGTCCTGAGCGAGCATCGCGCCGCCGGCCTCGACGAGCGCCCGCGCGCCGTGTGTGCCGTCCGAGCCCATCCCGGTGAGCACCACCGAGACGGTGGCGGCGCCGAACAGGGCGGCTGCATCCTTGAACAGGACATCGACCGCCGGGCGGCAGAAGTTCACGGGCGCCCCGTCGTCCAGGCGGATCACCGGATCGCGGCCCTGCCCCCCCGACAGGCCCATGTGGCGCCCGCCCGGCGCCACGTAGATCCGGCCGGGCTCCAGGCGCTCGTCGGCCTTTCCTTCCGCCGCGGGCAGGCCGGTGCGGGTGGCGAGGTGCTCGGCGAAGACCGCGGTGAAGATCGGCGGCATGTGCTGGACGATGAGAACGGGCACCCGGCGGAGCGCCGCGGCGCCGATCTTCTCCAGCATCTCGCCCACCGCCTTCGGGCCGCCCGTGGACGCTCCGACCAGGAGCACGCGGGGCGCGGTGGCGGCCCTGGCCTTCGGGCGCAGGCTGAACGATGTCGGCGCTCGGACGGGGACCGGCGCCGGGCCCTGTGCCGGCGGCACGGGTCCGGGCACGGCCGGCGCGGCAGCCGGGCCGCGGCGGCGGGCGCGGGCGGCACCGAACAGGCGCACCCGCTCCACGAGTTCGGTCCGGAAGGCGTCGGAGGTCGTGACCCCGCGGTTGCTCTCGGGCTTGGCGAGGTAGTCGACGGCGCCGAGCGCGAGGCACTTCAGGGAGATGTCGGCGTTGCGCGTGGTCAGCGTCGACATCATCACGACCTGGAGGGACGGGCTGGCGGCCAGCATCCGCGGCAGCGCCTCGGTTCCGTCGAGCTCCGGCATGTCGATGTCGAGGAGCACGACGTCCGGATCGTGCCGGGCCATCATCTCGATGGCGATGCGGCCGTTCGCGGCGGTGCCGACCACCGTGAAGCCGGCCTCGGTGATCCAGCGGGCGACGAGGCCGCGCACCACCGCGGAATCGTCCGCGATGAGGACCCTGATCGGAGCCGGCGCGCTCGCCCACGCCCTCGGCGCCGCGTTCGGGGTGGCTGCCAGCATGGATGTTGCGCCTCGATGAGGAATGGCTGACGGCGGGTCCGGTGCCGGGTCCGACGGAGGGATCGGGCGGAGCGCCCGGATCAGGCGGCGTCGGCCTGGACGATGCCGACCTGCTCGAGCTTGGCTCTTAGGATGTCGCGATCGAAGGGCTTCATGATGTACTCGTCGGCGCCGGCCCGGAGCGCCCGGGCGATGGCCCCGACGTCGTTCTCCGTGGTGCAGAACAGGATCTTGGGTCCTGCCCCCTCCGGCCTCTGCCGCAGCGCCTGGAGAAAACTGTACCCGTCCATGTTCGGCATGTTCCAGTCGAGCAGGATCATGTCCGGCATCGCCTCGGCGCAGCGCAGGAGCGCGTCGCTTCCGTCCTCGGCCTCGACGACCGCGAATCCGAGCGTCTCGATGATCCGGCGGGCCACCTTCCGGATGACCGCGGAATCGTCGACCACGAGGCAGGTTTTGATGTCGTCTCCGAAGCTCTTCACCACGTCTCTCTCCGTCACGAGTTCAGGCTGCGGTGGCGCCGGCGCGCTCGGATCCGAAGACCAGCAGTGCGTCCACGTCGAGGATGACGAGCAGGCGTCCGTCGAGGCGGTGCACGCCCAGCGCGAGGTCGCGCCAGCGGGCGTCGAGGTTGATCGGCACCGGCTCGTGGGTCGCGAGCCCGAGCTTCAGCACCTCGCCCACGCCGTCGACCACCAGGGCGAAGGTCTCGCCGCCCTGCTCCAGGCCGATGGCCATGCGGGGGGCGCCGTCCGCCGCGGGCAGGCCGAGCCTGCGGCGCAGGCAGATCGCGGTGACCACGCGTCCGCGCAGGTTCAGGAGTCCGACGATCTCGGGCGACGCGAGCGGCACGGGCGTGACGCCGGCCGGGATGAACACGTCGTGCACCCGGTTGATCGCCAGCCCGAACATGGTCTCGCCCACGAAGACGGTGACGAAGTCCTCGTGCGCGCCGGCCTCCGCGCCGTTGCTGTTGGCAGCCTGCATGATGGTGTCTCCGAGAGCGCCGCGGCGCCCTCAACCGGGGTGGGTACGGTGCGCGCCGCGCCGGCGCGGTCCCGTCGGAAGGGTCATCGCGGCCGGTGCGTCGGCCGCGCGGCGGTCAGGCCGCGTGGGCAAGCGTCGGGACGTCGAGTTCGGCCAGGGCCGCGACGAGGCCGCTGCGGTCGAACTTCGCCACGAGGTCGCTCATGGCGAGCGCCCGCGCCTTGGCGACGGCCTCGGCGCCGACCGTGGCCGTCAGGCCGACGACGGGGAGCGCGCCCAGGCGCCGGTCCGCGGCCCGCATCGCGGCCACGAGGTCGAAGCCGCTGCGGCCCGGCATCTCCAGGTCGGTGACCACCACGTCGATGCGCGCGTCCGCCTGCAGGGCGGCCATCGCCTCGTCGGCGCCCGACGCCGTGACGACGCGGTAGCCGGCGGCCTTCAGCACGGGGCTCAGCATGTCGCGGAAGAAGGCCGAGTCGTCCACCAGCAGCAGGGTCGAGGCTTGCCGTCCGGACTTCTTCGCCCCCCGCGCCCAGTCGTCGTAGGCCAGCGGCAGGAAGTGGGCGATGTTGATGATGTCGGTGGCGCGTCCCCGCAGGACCGCCGAGCCGACGAGGTCCGAGCGCTCGGCCGCGATCTCGATGTCGAGGCGCTCCTCGACGATGTCGACGATCTCGTCGACCACGAGGCCCATCGCGCGCTCGCCGTCGGAGAACACCACCAGCGCCTGCGTGCCCGCGCTCCGGATCGTGATGGCGTCATCGGCCGGCACCAGCGGCATCAGGCGTCCGCGGTACTGGATCAGCGGGCGACCGCCGAGCCACTCGACCTTGCTCGCGTCGATCTCCTCCAGCCGCGTGACGAGGGATAGCGGCACCGCCTTGAAGCTGCCGCCCCCGCCCTTGAACACGAGGAGGGTGGTCTTCGCCTCGGCGGCATCCGCGGCCTCCGCCTCCGCCTCGACCGGCCCGCCGCCCTGCGCGCCCTGGCTGACCTGCCGGGCGACGCCGTTCGGATCGACGATCAGCACCACGGCGCCGTCGCCGAGGATGGTGTTGCCGGCAAACAGCGGAATGTGGCGGAGCTTGGAGGACATCGGCTTCACGACGATCTCCTCCGTGTGGAAGACCTCGTCGACGAGGATGCCGAAGCGCTGGCGCCCGACCTGGGCCACCACCACGAAGCCGCTCTCGTCCTCGGTCGCGTCAGCAGGGCCCTGGCCGAGCAGCCCGGTCAGCGTGACGATCGGCAGCAGCCGCTCGCGCAGGCGCAGCACCGGCGCGCCGTTGATGCGCTCGATCCGCTGGGGCGCGGCGGCGTCCACCCGCACCAGCTCCAGCACCGCGAGCTGCGGCACCGCGAACCGGCTCGCGCCGGCCCGCACGATCAGGGCGGCGACGATGGCCAGCGTCAGCGGGATCTTGATGGTGAAGGTGGTGCCGACGCCCTTCTGCGTCGCGATGTCGATGACGCCGCCGATGGTCTCGATGTTGGTCTTGACGACATCCATGCCGACGCCGCGGCCCGACACCGAGGTGACGGCCGCCGCCGTCGAGAAGCCGGCGTCGAAGATGAACTTCGCCACCTGCGCATCGGTCATCTTCTCCACCTCGGCGGCGGCCGCGATCCCGCGCTCGACCGCCTTCCTGCGGATGGCGACGAGGTCGAGGCCCTTGCCGTCGTCGGCGATCTCGATCGTGATCGTGCCGCCCTCGTGATAGGCCGAGAGCCGGATCGAGCCGCGGGCGGGCTTGCCCGCCGCGATCCGCTGCGCCGTCGACTCCAGCCCGTGGTCGGCGGAGTTGCGGACCATGTGGGTCAGCGGGTCCTTGATGACCTCCAGCACCTGCCGGTCGAGCTCGGTCTCGGCGCCGAGCATCACGAGGTCGATCTGCTTGCCGAGTTCGCCCGAGAGGTCGCGCACCACCCGCGGCAGCTTCTGCCACGCGTTGCCGATCGGCTGCATGCGCGTCTTCATCACGCCTTCCTGCAGCTCGGCGGTGACGTGGGAGAGGCGCTGCAGCGGCACCTTGTAGCTCGAGTCCTCGTGCTTGCGGGCGATCTCCAGGAGCTGGTTGCGGGTCAGCACCAGCTCGGACACCATCGTCATCAGGTGCTCGAGAGTGTCGACGTTGACGCGGATCGTCTGCATCTTCGCGGGGCCGGCCTCCGCGGTCTCGGCGGGCGCCTCGGCGGGGGTCTTCACGGCAGGAGGCTTGTCCGTCGGAGGCTTGGCGGCAGGAGGCTCGGCGGCGACCGGCCTCGCGTCGACGGGCGCGGTCGCCGGAGCCGGCTCGGGCGCCCAGGCCGGCGCGTCCTCGGGCCCGGGGGCGGCGAGGAAGGCCGCCTCCAGGTCGTCGAGGGTGACCTCGCCGGGCTTGGGTTCGCGCATCACCGGATCGGGCAGCTTGGCCGCGGCCGCGGGCTCCGGCGTCTCGAGCGACATCCGTTCCAGCGCCTCGATCAGGTCGGCGTCGCCGCCCGCGGGCTCGGTGCCTGCGGCTTCGAGATCGGCCAGGATCGCCTTGAGGCGGTCGAGGGTCGCGAGGATCAGGCTGACCGCGGGAGCCGTCACGGGCAGTCCGTCGCGGAACCGGCCCATCAGGGTCTCGGCGGCGTGCGCCAGCGCTTCGAGGCGCGGCAGGCCGAGGAAGCCGCAGGTGCCCTTGATGGTGTGCACCAGCCGGAAGATGTTCCGCAGGATGGTCTCGTTGTTCGGGTCCTGCTCGAAGCGAACCAGCTCGGTGTCGACGGTGTCGAGGTGCTCGCCGCTCTCGGTCAGGAACTCGCGCAGAAGGTCGTCCATCAGCGGTACTCGGATCACGCCTGCACGCACGTCCGTGCAGAACCGAGAGTCACCGAGATCGGTTAGGGAACCGTTTCGCCGGGGCAATTTTCATAGAGCCGGGCCGGGCCGGCAGGCCGCTACAGCGACTTCCCGTCGTGCCAGACGCAGTTCGAGGCGAGGATGCCAAGATTGACGTCCGACTTCTGCGGCTGCGGCAGGGTCTTGCCGTCCATGGCCAGATCGATCTTGATCTCGACTTGACCCTTCGACTCGTTCGAGCGCCGGGAGAAGTAGCAGTACTGCTGGTAGGGCTGGTCGGCGTTGTCCTTGAAGTTCCAGCCGGTCACGATCTGCCCGTCGAGGTAGGGCACCTGCTTGAACACCGTGAAGGTGGTGTTGACGAGAGCCTTCGAGGCCGGCGTCGCGTCGGCGCCGAGCTGGGCCTTCGTCGGCGTCGGCGTGCCGGCGGCCTTGGGCAGCCCGCCCTCGAGCTTGAGCACGTTGTCGGTGAGCGTGACCTCGCCCTTGGTCTTGAGCGTCACGTCCGAGAGCGCGGCCTGCATCGCGGCGGCGATCTTCTCGGCGGCCGTGTCGAACTGGTTCATGGTCGCCCAGCCGTAGGCGGCAGCCCCGATGCCGACGCCGGCGAGCGCCGTGAAGATGCCCGCGCCGGCCGCCCGGAACAGGAAGGCGCGGGCGAAGACGATGCGGGATTCCGCCCGCAGCCGCCCGTTGACCTGCTGCGCCAGGGCGATGTTCTCGGGGGACCCCTGCGCGACGTAGCTCATGCCCCCGCTCCCGCGCTGGCCGCCGGGGCGTTCGCCGCCGGGCGGTTGATCGGGATCACCGCCCCCGAGGCGGCCTCGCGGCCGGGCCGCGGCAGGATCGGCTCGAGGTTCTGCTTCAGGGCCTCGGTGATCGATTCCAGCATGTAGGGCGTGGCTTCCGCGTTCACGGCGGCCCCGAGGTCGTCCTCGTCCATGAAGGTCCTGCGCACCGAGACCGCGCAGAGCGCCAGGATGGTCGAGGCGAAGGCCGCGCACAGGGCGGGAAGGAACACGAAGATGCGCAGGAAAGCGTGGACCTGCTGTTCCGTCACATCGATCGGGTCGACGCCGTAGACCATCGCCGTGAAGGAGTGAAGCTGCGAGCGGTTGACCGCGTTGCGGTAGGCCTGCTCGGTGTCGGCGACCCTGCGGTCGGCCGCGCCGCGGTCGAGCTGCGCTCGGGCCTTGCGCGCCTCCTCCAGGTCCTTGGTGACGGCGGCCCGGTCGGTGCCGGCCTTGGCCACGCTCGCCGCCATCGTCGCGGTGCGCGGATCGGTGAAGCATTTCAGGTACTGGTAGCGGTTGCCCCGGCTGTTGGTGCCGAACACCTTCTCGCAGCGCTGGGCCGGCAGGCCGGCGAGCTGCGCGGCGTTGTCGGCGGCGCGCTTCTCGATCTGATCGAGTTCGGTCGTGTACTGCGTCACGCGGGCATCGGCCGCCGCGATGCGGTTGTCGATGCTGGCGCGGTCGGCCTGGGCGTCCTTCAGCGCCGTCTTCGTGCGGGCCGCCTCCATCAGGCGGGGATGGAACATCATCTCGCCGAGCTGCGACACCGACTTGGTGGTCACTCCCGCCGCGAAGACGATGCCGAGAACCGCGAGCCCGCGCACGACGTAGGAGCGCTGCGTCCGGGCCAGGATGCCGAGCGGCACGCGGCAGAGCTCCACCGCCGCGTAGACGAGGGGCGCCAGCAGCATGAAGTAGAAGGCGTGGTTGTCGCCGTCGCTGTAGACGGCCGCGAACAGCCACGCACCCCACAGCGAGGCGCCGATCACCATGAACTCGACGAGGTAGGCGATGGCGACGTAGCCCCACTTGATCCGGTAGCCCTTCTCGACGTGGCGCTCGTGCGCCCACCTGTCGGACTCGATGACCCAGGCGCGGCGCTCGCGCTGAACCTCCCGGCTCGGTGGCATCTTTCGCATGGGGCTCTCGAAGCTCGTGCTTACGCGACGACGGAGTGAGCGTAACCTTCCGTTAACCGGTCGGCGTAAGCGCGCATTGTGCCGAATTTGGGCCATGGCGGGGCCGCCCGCCGGAAGTGCGGCCGGGGTGGCGCAAATGTCTCACCCGGCACGGGCGCGGCGTGACGTGCAGCACCTCTCCTCGCCCTCCGACGGCGATTCCGATTGCCCCTGCGACGCCCACGACCCATGATCGCGCCGACCTTCCGCACGTTGCGCAGCCACGGGGTTCGAACCGACCGACGATGCCAGACGTCCACGCCGGCTCCTACAAGGAAGCGATCCTGTTCCTGGTCACCGCGGGCGTCGTGGTTCCGCTGTTCCACCGCCTGCGCATCAGCCCGGTGCTCGGCTTCATCGGGGCCGGTGCCCTGCTGGGGCCCTTCGGGCTCGGCCGGTTCTCGGACGAGGTCCGCTGGCTGTCGCTCTTCACCATCGGCAACCGCACCGAGATCGCGCACTTGGCCGAGTTCGGCGTGATCTTCCTGATGTTCATGATCGGGGTCGAGCTGTCCTGGGAGCGGCTGCGGACGCTCCGGCGCCTCGTGTTCGGCCTCGGCTCGATCCAGGTGGTCTGCTCCGCCCTGGTGATCGGGGCGATCCTGTTCGCGCTGAAGGTGCCGCTGGCCGGCGCGGTCATCGTCGGCATCGCGCTGGCCCTGTCCTCCACCGCGGTGGTGCTGCCGGTGCTGGCCGAGCAGCGGCGGCTCAACACGCCGGCGGGGCGCGCGAGCTTCGCGGTGCTGCTCTTCCAGGACCTCGCGGTGGCGCCGGTCCTGTTCGCCATCGCGGTGTCCGGCCGCAGCGACGGGGCGAACATGGGCGGCGCGCTGGCGCTGGCGCTGGCCCAGGCCGCGATCGCCCTGGTGGTGATCGTGGTGGCCGGACGCTTGGCGCTGCGACCGCTGTTCCACCTCGTCGCGCGCACCAAGTCGACCGAGCTGTTCATGGCGGCCTGCCTGCTCGTCATCGTCGCGACCGCGCTGACGGCGGCGGCCTCCGGCCTGTCGATGACGCTCGGGGCGTTCGTGGCCGGCCTGCTGCTCGCCGAGACCGAGTACCGCCGGGCGATCGAGGCGACCATCGACCCGTTCAAGGGTCTGCTGCTCGGGGTGTTCTTCGTCTCGGTCGGCATGAACCTCGACCCGGCGCAGCTGCTCGCCGCGCCGGGCGCGATCCTGGGGCTGTCCTTCGGGTTGCTGCTCATCAAGGCGGCGATCGTGGTGATGGCGGCGCCCGCGCTCCGCATCCCGCGGGCCGTCGCCGTGGAGACGGCGCTGCTGCTGGGGCCGGGCGGCGAATTCGCCTTCGTGCTGATCGGAGGGGCGCTGGCCACCGGCCTCGTGCCGGAGGGGGTGGGCGGCGCGGCCCTGATCGTCACCACCGTGACCATGATCATGATCCCGGGGCTCGCCGCGCTCGGCCGCCGGGTCGGCAAGCGGGCGTCCAAGGGGCAGCTCGGGCGGGCGCGGGCCGAGCCGCCGCCGGACCGGATGCAGGACCGGGTGATCATCGCCGGCTACGGCCGCGTCGGCAGGCAGGTCGGCGAGATGCTGGCCCGCCACAAGATCCCCTACCTCGCCCTCGATGCCGACGCCGCCCGCGTCGCCGAGCAGCGGCGGCTGGGCAACCCGGTCTACTTCGGCGATTCCGCCAACACCGAACTGCTGCGCCGCTGCGACATCGCGACGGCGCGCGCCCTCGTCGTCACCCTGGACAACCCGCGCGCCGTCGAGGCCGTGGTCGAGGCGGCACGCGCCGAGCGGCCCGACCTCACCATCGTGGCGCGCGCCCGGGACGCCAAGCACGCCTCCGCGCTGTACGAGCTCGGCGTCGACGACGCCGTGCCGGAGACGATCGAGGCCTCGCTCCAGCTCTCCGAGGCGGTGCTGGTCGATGTCGGCGTGCCGATGGGCCTCGTGATCGCCTCGATCCACGAGCGCCGGGACGAGTACCGCGCGATGCTCAAGCGCCGGGAGACGGACACGCGGCCGGTCTTCCGGGCCCGGCGCACGGTCGGCAAGGCGACGGAGGCCCCGCGCGAGGTGCCGGCCAAGGATGAGCCGGCGACGCTCGGCCAACGCGCCTGATCACGCCGACGGCGGGATGGCCGGCTCACCGTCCCACCGCCTCGGCCGCGTCGGACGGCATCGCTCGCGCGGTGCGAACCCGTCCGCGAAGCTGCAGCGGTAGACGATCTCGTCCGGGGGACCGAGGCCCATCGCGAGCGGCACCGTCACCGTGTCGCCGGAGAAGCGCCAGCCGCGGGGGCCCTTGTCCCAGTAGAGCCAGACCGTTCCCGGGTGGCCCTTCAGCATGAAGACCGCGGCCTTGCGCGAGAGCGCCTGGACGGTACGCGGCAGGTACATGCCCTTGTCCCGATACGCCGTCCGAGCGGCCTCGGGCTGTCGATCCATGAAGGTGTTGCGCACGACCTGAATCGTCGCGCCCGGCTTGCCCAGAAACCGTTTGAACTCGGGCAGATCACGTAGGACGACTGCCATCGCAGACCCCCCGGCTCCGGACGCATTACAATCGATACGTCCGCCTGGACTCAACTACCTTCGAGGTGATGAAGTCCCATGACTGTTTGATTGTTCGTGCGAGCCCGGACGCGCAGGATATCAACAGGAATCGAGGCTTGTACCCAGGAATCTCGGCTTTTCGGGCAGGCGGCGCCTCGATCGGCCTCGCCCTCCCGGCGCTTGACCATCGGCGTGGCCTGAGCACGTTATCCCGCCATGCTGCTCCAGTTCTTCACCGCCCTCCGCGAGGCCGGGGTTCCCGTCTCGCTCCGGGAGTACCTCGTTCTGCTCGGCGCGCTAGAGCGGGATCTGGCCGACAAGCGCGTGGAGGCCTTCTACTTCCTCGCCCGCACCGCCCTGGTGAAGGACGAGGGCAACCTCGACCGCTTCGACCGGGTGTTCGGAACCGTGTTCAAGGGGCTGGAGACGGTGGGCGATGCGGTGGCGCCCACGGACATCCCCGAGGAATGGCTGCGCAAGCTCGCCGAGAAATACCTGACCGATGCCGAGAAGGCCGAGATGAAGGCGCTCGGCTGGGACAAGCTGTTCGAGACCTTGAAGCAGCGCCTCGCCGAGCAGAAGGGGCGCCACCAGGGCGGCTCCAAGTGGATCGGGACGGGCGGAACCTCGCCCTTCGGCGCCTACGGCTACAACCCGGAGGGCGTGCGCATCGGCCAGGACGGCAACCGCAACTTCCGCGCGGTGAAGGTCTGGGACAAGCGCGAGTTCCGGGACCTCGACGACACGGTGGAGCTCGGCACCCGCACCATGCGGCTGGCGCTGCGCCGCCTGCGCCGCTTCGCCCGCACGGGCGCGGCCGAGGAACTCGACCTCGACGGCACCATCCGCGAGAGCGCCCGGCGGGGCTACCTCGACGTGAAGCTCAGGCCCGAACGCCGCAACGCCGTGAAGGTGCTGCTGTTCCTCGACGTCGGCGGCTCGATGGACTGGCACGTGGAGCAGGTCGAGGTGCTGTTCTCGGCCGCGCGCTCGGAGTTCAAGCACGTCTCGCACTTCTACTTCCACAACTGCCCCTACGAGGCGGTGTGGACGGAAAACCATCGCCGCCACGAGGCGTCCACGCCGCTCGCCGACGTGATCCGGACCTACCCGTCGGACTACCGGGTGGTGTTCGTGGGCGATGCCGCGATGAGCCCCTACGAGATCGCCGCGCCCGGCGGCTCGGTGGAGCACTGGAACGCGGAGCCGGGCGCGGCCTGGCTGCAGCGGGTGCTCGGCCACTTCCCGAAGGCGGTGTGGCTCAACCCCGTGGCCGCCGCGAACTGGGGCTACACGCCGTCGATCGGGATGATGCAGCGGCTGTTTGCCGGCCGGATGTTCCCGCTGACGCTGGAAGGGCTCGACGGGGCAATGCGGGCGCTGCTGCGCTGAGATCCGATCGCACTCATCCCTGGCGGGCGGGCGTCGTCACGGTGAGGCCGTCGAACTCGGGCTTGATCCGGATCTGGCAGGAGAGCCGCGAGGTCGCCCGCACGTCGGAGGCGAAGTCGAGCATGTCCTGCTCCATGTCCTCGGCCGGCCCCACCGCGGCACCCCAGTCGTCGGCAACGTAGACGTGGCAGGTGGCGCAGGCGCAGGCGCCGCCGCATTCCGCGTCGATGCCCGGCACGTTGTTGCGGAGCGCCGTCTCCATCACGGTGGCGCCGACGCTGCCCTCGACGGTCCGCGCCGTTCCGGCATGGTCGACGTAGGTGATCTTGGGCATCCGTGACTCCGGGCTCTTGGTGCGGGCATCTGTCCGGCGAGCGCCGCGCCTGCTTGGCGGGGCGGACGGCCGATTGCAAGCGCCGGTGACCCTGCCGCCGATGGAACCGGCGCGCGCTCCAGGCTACGCGGCAGCGCGCGCACCGTTCCCGGAGGCCGCGCCGCACTCCACTTTTGCCGCAGATCGTTGCGGCTTCCCGCCGTCCTGACGGAACGCGCCCATCGATAGTACGGAGCGCGGTGCGGCCGGCACCCCGGGGACGATCGAGGCCCGTCAGGCAGGGCCGGCGATCTCCGCCAGCACCGCGTCGATCGCAGGGCGGAGCGCATCCAGCGCCGCCCCTCCCTCCCCTGCCTCGTGCAGCGAGACCTCGCACCGCGCGCAGAGCGCCCAGACCGCCTGCGCCCCGACCGAGGCGGCCGAGCCCTTCAGGGTGTGGGCGAGGTCGGCGCGGTCCTGCGCCGGCAAGGTCCCGTCCGACAGGCCCGGCAGGATTCGGCGGCACTGATCCGCGAACAGGCCGAGGAGTTCGCGGGCCAACGCGCGGTCCCCGCCGGTCTGCGCGTCGAGATGCGCGCGGTCGATGGTCCCCATGTTCGGGCCTCCTTCAGGTTCGCACCGGCGCTGTCCACAGGCGCGACGACGCCCCGTCGCCACGGGTTAATCCTTGCCGCATCATGCGATAGGCGGTCGGCCGACGGTCCGGGCAGGCCTTGGTAACCATTCCGTTAAGGTTTTTCGGAGCACGCCCGCCCCTCGGGTATCCGGGGGGCACGGCGAGGTCTAAACTTCCTTGGTAAACGGGTAGTTGTGTCTCCGCGTCCGGCTGGCGTCCGGGCGTTGAGGGACGGCGCGTAACGAGGCGTTGCATGGCCACGGACAAGAAGCTGAAGGACCCGGCCGAGGCGGCGCTCTCCGCGATCGAGCAGGCGCTGAGCCTCGACGTCCTGACGCCCGAGGCCGGCGAGCGCACCGAGCCGCGCCTGCCCGATGTCGGCGACAACGATCCGCTCCTCGACCCGGCCGGACGGCTGACCCCGCCGCGCCTCGATCTCGACCCGCCCCTGGCCTCCGACCTGCCGCCGCCCGGCCGCGAGCGCCCGCACCGGGAGGGCGGCCTGCTGCCGCCCGACCGGTCGCTGGTCGCCAACGACGACCGGCGCAACATCGGCATCCTTCAGCAGACCCTGCGCGTGCGACCCGGTCGCACGCCCTACGTGCTGGCGGCGCTCGCGGCGATCCTCTGGGTCGCGGGCCTCGCGCTCCTGGCCTGGAACCAGTCCGGCGGCGACCTGAAGGGCTTTCTCACCGGTCTCACCCCGCTCCAGGCGACGGTGGGGGCCGCGGCGCTCGCCGGCCCGGTCGTGCTGTTCCTGATCACCGGCATGCTGGCGGTGCGCGCCCAGGAGATGCGGCTGGTGGCCCGTGCCGTCGGCGAGGTCGCGATCCGGCTGGCCGAGCCCGAGAACTTCTCCACCGACGCGGTGCTGACCATGTCGCAGACCGTCCGCCGCGAGGTCGCCGCGGTGGGCGACGGCGTCGAGCGGGCGCTGGCGCGGGCGGGCGAGCTGGAGACGCTGGTGCGCGGCGAGATCGCGACCCTGGAGCGGGCCTATTCCGACAACGAGATCCGCATCCGGTCGCTGGTCGACGAACTGGTCGCGCAGCGGGAATCGATCGTGGCCAACGCCGAGCGGGTGCGCGGCGCGATCACCGGCTCGCACCAGAGCCTGACGCAGGAGCTGGAGGGCGCGGCCGACCGGATCGTCACGGCGATGACCGGCGCGGGCGAGCGCGTCACCGGCGCGCTCGACGCGCGGGGCGAGGCCATCACCGCATCGCTGGGCGAGGCGGGCGAGCGGGTCGTCGGCGTGATGTCGGGGCGCGGCGACGCGTTGATCGCGCGGCTGACCGCGACGAGCGACGGCGTCCGCGGCAGCCTCAACGACGTCGGCGAGACGCTGACGCGCGCGTTCGAGACCCGGGCCGTGGACGTGACCCGCGTGTTCGAGAGCACCGGCGGCGCCCTCACCGACAGGCTCGCCGAGAACGCGGCGCAGGTGGCGCGCACCCTGGCGGAGACCGGCGCCGACGTGATCGCGGCGCTGGACCGCCAGGGCGGCACCGTCCGCGAGAGCTTCGAGCGCTCCGCCGACGCCCTGGAGACCACCTTCCTCGCCCGCGGCACCGAGCTGACCGAGCGCTTCAGCCACACCGGCGGCGAGATCACCGCGCGCTTCGCCGAGACCGGCGAGGCGCTGCGCGCCCACTTCGCGGCCACCGGTACGGCCCTCGGCCAGGACATCGCCGGCCGCGGCGCGGCGCTGTCCGCCGAGATCGAGACCGCGGGCAACGGCGTCGCGGAGACGATCGAGGCGCGGGGCCGCGACGCTCAGGCCGGGCTGGCGCTCGCCGCCGCCGGCATCATCGAGACCTTCGCGACGCGCGCGGGCGCCGTGCGCGACGACCTCGTCGGGACCGCCGAGCGCATCGCCGAGACGGTCACCACGGGCGGCGGCGTCGTCGCCGACCGCATCGGCATCATCGCGGACCGCCTGCACGAGACCATCACGGTCCACGGCGACGGCCTGGAGACCCGCCTGGATGCAGCCGGCGCGCGGGCCGGCAACCTCGTGGCGCTGCGCGTGAAGGAGGCGGCCGCCACCCTCGATTCCGCTTATGCAACCCTCGGTGGAACCTTCGAGGCGGGTGCGGTCGGAGCGATCGACCGGCTGCACGGCGCCGTGACGAGCCTGAGCGCCGAGGTCGCTGCCCGCACGGCGGACGCCGTCGACAGCATCCGCCGGTCCGCCGAGGAGGCCGCCGCCGCCGTCGGCGCGAGCGGCGCGGAGGCCGCGCAGGCCATGCGCCGCTCGGCCGCGGGCGCCACCGGCGAACTGGAGGCCCGCACCGTCGAGGCGGTGCAGATCTTCGAGCGCCGCCTCGGCGCCACCGCCGCGGACCTCGCCGCCCGCGCCAGTGAGGCCGCCGAGGCGATCCACCGCGCCGCGACGGCGGCCAACGGTGCGACCGCCGAGCAGACGGCCGGGATGGCCGCCCGCGTCGCCGCGTCGATGGACGCCCTGCGCAGCGCATCCGGCGAGGTGACCGGTGCGGTCGAAGCGCACATGAGCGGGCTGCTCGACCGGATCCGCGCGGCCTCGCAGGAGACCGGGGGCGAGATCGGCAGCCGGGCCGAGGCGGCGATCGTCGCCCTGCGCGGCGCGATGGCCGCGCTCAACCGGGAGTTCTCCGAGCGCACCGACGAGACCACCGGCGCGCTCGCCCGCGCCGCCGCGGAGATCGGCGGGGAACTCGCCGACCGGATGCGCGCGATCGAGACCGCCTTCGGCACCCACGGCCGCGGCGTCACCGACCTGCTCGCCACCCACGCCGAGGAGACCCACGCCCGGATCGCCGGAACCGGGCGCGACATCGTGCTCGCCGTCGCGACGCAGGGGGCACGCGTCGCCGACGCCCTGCACCAGACCGGCGCGAGCTTCGGCGAGACCGCCGACGGGCGGGTCAAGGCGATCGACGAGACCCTGGGCAGCCGGCTCGCCACCCTCCAGGAGATCATCGCCCGCGGCGACATCCTCGCCGACCGGATCTCCCGCGATACCGGCGCCTTCGGGGAGACCGTCGGCGCGCGGCTCGCGGAGGCGGACCGGATCATCAACGTCCAGGGCCACGCCGTCGCCGAGACCATCGCGCAGCGCACCCGCGCCGCGCAGGACGCGGTGGAGACCCATCTCGGCGCCCTTGAGGAGCGCGCGACCAAGCGCTCGGCCGAGATCGGCGAGACCTTCACCGCCCTCGTCGGCCACATCGACGGGCACCTCGGCGCCCGCGCCACCGCGCTGAACGAGGCCCTGATCGGCCGCACCGGCGAGATGGCCCGGATCATGGCCGAGGGCGGGCGCGACCTCGTCCAGGCGCTCGACAGCCGGGCCGAGGGCATGGCGCAGGACATCGCGGCGCGCTCAGGCGCCCTCGGCGACATCCTCGCCCAGCGCAGCGGCGAGATCGGCGCGCGCATCGAGCGCCAGACCGCGGAGATCGCCCGCCGCCTCGACGAGGGCGCCGGACGCTTCGACACCGGCGTGCTCGGCCGCCTGGAGGCGATCGGTGCGGCGCTTGAGGAGCGCAGCCGCCTCATCGACGAGCGCTTCGGCGCGCAGGCCTTCGAGGCGATCCGCCTGATCGAGACCCGCACCCGCGCCGTCGACGAGGAGCTGGGCAGCCGCACCCGCGCGCTGGTGGAGACCATCGAGGCGCGCACCGGCGGCATCGACGCGGCCCTCTCCGGCCGCGTCCGGGAGCTGATCGCGCTCATCGAGGAGCGCGCCGGCAGCGCCGACGCGACGCTCGCGGCCCAGACCGAGGCCGTCCGGCAGGCCTTCGCCGAGCGCTCGGACCTCCTCGGCCACCTCATCGACGAGCGCACGGCCGCGATGTCGACGGAGCTCGACGAGAAGGGCCGCATGGTGTTCGGCGCCATCGGCGGCCGCATCACCGAACTCGCCCGGCTGTTCGACCGCGGCGGCACCTCGCTCGGCGAACTGATCGACCGGCGCGGCGAGAGCGTTCTGGCCAAGCTCCAGCAGACCATCGCCGATGCCGAGCGCATGCTGGGCGACGGCGAGGGCCGCCTCGGGCGGACGCTCGCCTCCCGCACCTCCGACATCAGCGGCCTGCTCGACGAGGGCGTGCGCACGGTCCACGACCTCCTCGACGACCGCACCAACCAGATCCGCGTGCTGCTCGACGACCACGCCACCACCCTGTCGTCGAGCCTCGACGGCCGCATGGGCCCGCTGCACGACGCCCTCGACAGCCGCGGCCGCCAACTCGTCGACACGATCGAGGCAACGCTCGGGACTGCGACCGGCGCCCTCGACGCCCGGACCCAGTCGCTGAGCGGCCTGTTCGACGAGCGCCTGCGCGCCTTGGAGAGCCTCGTCGACGGCCGCGGCGCGCAGTTCGCGCAGACGGTGGAATCCCGCACGCAGATGCTCCGCGCCCTGTTCGAGCAGGCGCACGCCGCCCTCGACGCCGCGGTCGAAGGCCGGGGCGACCACCTCGCCGAGACGATCGATGCCCGCGTCCATGCCCTGCGCACCGTGTTCGACGAGGGTCCGGCGGCGCTGGCCCGGCTGGTCGACGAGCGCGAGCGGCACCTCACCCAGGTCCTGGACACCCGCACGGAGAGCCTGCGCACCGCGTTCGCGGAGTCGCACGCCGCCCTCGACGGCCTCGTCGAGGCGCGCGGCCGGCAGCTTGCCGAGACGGTGGATGCCCGCGTTCACGCCCTGCGCACCCTGTTCGACGCGGCGCCCGAGGCGCTGACCGGGGCCGTGGAGGCGCGCGGACGGCAATTCACCGAGGCGGTCGACGCCCGCGCACAGGCCTTGCGCGCCCTGTTCGACGAGACCGGGACGGCGCTCGGCGCGCTGGTCGAGGACCGCAGCCGCCTGTTCGCCGGGACGATCGAGGCCCGCACGCAGGCGCTGCGCGCCCTCTTCGACGAGGCGGGCGGCACCATCGCGGGTCTGCTCGATCACCGCACGACCGCGCTGACCGACGAGGTCGAGGGCCGCATCCGGGCCCTCGCCGAGGCGTTCGACGGGCGCACCGCCGCGCTTGCCGACCTCGTCCAGGCCCGCACCGACGCCTTCGCGCAGGTCGTCGAGGCGCAAGGGACGGCCCTGACGCGGGCGGTCGACGGCCGCAGCGAGGCCTTCACCGCGCGCATCGACAACCGGATGAAGACCTTCGCCAACCTGGTGGCGATGCGCGGCGACGCGCTGGCCACCGCCTTCGACGATCGCCACGACGCCTTCGCCAGCCTCGTCGACGAGCGGATGGCCTCCCTGGTCGCCGCCCTCGACGAGCGCGCCCACGGCCACGCGGCCCTCGCCGACGCCCACACCGCGGCGCTCGGTGCGACCCTCGACGAGCGCAACGCCGCGATCGCCGCGCTGCTCGACGAGCGCGCTGCGGCGATGTCCGACGGCTTCGACCGCCGCGCGACCGCGCTCGGCGCTCTGGTCGATTCCCGCGGCGAGGCCCTAGCCCGGCGGCTCGCCCAGGGCGCGGAGACGCTCGTGCGCGCCATCGAGGAGCGCGGCGGCGCCCTGATCGAGGGCGTCGACGTCAGCGGGCGCGCGGTGTCTGGGGCGATGGAAGGTCACGTCGCGCGCCTGCACGCCGTCATCGACGGGCCGGTGCTCCAGCTCTCCGACGCGCTGGCCGAGCGCGGGCAGGCGATCGAGCGGGCACTGGCCGAGACCGGCCAGCCGCTGATCGAGGCGTTGCGCGTGCGCAGCGACGCGCTCGCGGCCCAGTCCCGCGACTCCGCGGAGGCCCTGCGCGCGGCCGTCGACGACGGCGCGGCGCGCGCGATCGCCGGGCTGTCCGAGACCAACGACCGGCTGCGGCGCGACCTCGGCGGCGTGCTCGCGCGCATCGAGGAGGCGAATGCCGCCCTGAAGGACCTCCTGGCGGGTACGGGCGCCAACCTCGGCGCCATCGAGGAGGGACTGGCCGGCCGGGTCCACCAGATCCAGGACGCGCTGCGGGAGATCGCCGCGCAGACGGGGCAGGCGAGCGCGGGCGTCTCGTCCCAGGTCGAGGCGCTCCGGACCGTGGCGGAGGGCGCCGTGCGCGAGGCCGCCGGCCTCGCCGAGGCGCTGGACGGGCGCGGACGGGCGCTGGCCGAGCAGTCCCGCAGCAGCGTCGCCGAACTCGATCGGGCCGCGGGTGCGCTGGAGGGCATCGAGGGGCGCCTCGCCGCGAGCCTGTCGAGCCGCGAAGGCGCCGTCGAGGCCGCACTCGCCGGGCTGCAGGAGCGCTCGACTGCCCTCGAGAGCCAGACCGCGTCCTTCGCCTCGGGGATCGAGGCGACCCTGCGCGCCGCGGAAGAGCGGGCCCGCACGGTCGGCGAGGACCTGTCGCGGTCGGCGCAGGCTGCCGGTGCCGGGGTCACGAACGCCTTCGAGGGCCTGCGCACCGACGCCGATGCCGAGGGCGCGCGGACCGCGGAGGCCGTGCGCGCGGCGATCACCGCCGCATCGGCCGAGATGCGCGCCGTGTTCGAGGAGGCGCAGGGACGCTTCGGCGAATCGGTGGCCGGCATGCGCGAGATGGCGGGCACGATCCGCACCGAACTCGACGCCACGCGTGCCGACCTCGCCCGGGGCGTGCTGGAGATTCCCCGGGAGACGCAGGACGCTACCAGCGAGATGCGCCGCGTGGTCTCGGATCAGATCAAGGCCCTGAACGAGCTCTCCGCCCTGGTCGCCCGCTCCCCCCGCGCGGTGGACGTGGTTCAGCCTCAGGCGGCCGGACGCTCGGCCCAGGTCCAGGTTGCGCGCGCTGCCGTCCCGACCCCCACGCTGACCCCCACGC
>NZ_CAXTBY010000044.1:21627-27092 GCF_964242245.1 uncultured Methylobacterium sp.
GACCCCCACGCTGACCCCCACGCCGGCCCCCGCGGCTCCGACGCCGCCCGCACCGGCCCCGCGGACCGGCCCCGCTCCGGCCGCCCGTCCGGCCGCCGCGCCGGTCGGGGCGCGCATCGAGGCGCCGGCCCCGCGCTCCGGGGCTCAGCCGCGCCCCGTCGCGGCCCCGACCGCCGGCGGCGACAAGCGCGGCTGGCTGTCCGACCTGCTGACCCGCGCCTCCCTCGACGATGAGGACGAGGCTGCGCCGGAGCCCGCCCCGCCGCCCACGCCCGCGCCGGCCTCGGTCGAGACCGGCCGCATCGCGTTGGAGACCATCTCCACCGACATCGCGCGGATGATCGACCATCGCACGGCCGTCGATCTGTGGGCGCGCTACCGGCGCGGCGAGCCGGACCTGTTCGATCCGCGGCTCTACACCCCGCAGGGTCGGCAGACCTTCGCCGAGATCCAGCGCCGCTACCAGGCCGACGCCGACTTCCGCCGCACGGTCGACCGCTACGTCGGGGAATTCGAGCGCCTGCTCGGCGACGTCGCCAAGAACGACAGCGACGCGGCCCGCACCGATGCCTATCTCACCTCCGAGACCGGCAAGGTCTACACGATGCTCGCCCACGCGAGCGGACGCTTCGAAGGGGCCTGAGCGCGGGCTCGATCCGCGGCACGCGGACCGGATGCGTCACAGCAGCCCGAGTCCGGCGAGTTCGCGGCGCAGGGCCTCCGGCATCGCGGCGAGGTCGCCCGCGGCGGCGTGGTCGATGTCCCGCGGAGCATCCCGCTGGGTCAGGTAGCGCCAGCCCTGGAACGGGCGGCAGGGACGCGGATTGACCGCCACGAGGGCCGGCTCGAACACGAGGCGGCAGCGGGCGATCCCGTCCTCGCCGGTGAACGGGTCGATCCGCGTGATCGCCTGCCGACAGCAGAGCGTGCCCTTGATCACCCAGTAGATCGAGCCGCGGCCGGCGATCTCGCGGCGACGCTTCGGAATCATCCGCGTCGTGTGGAACGGCGCCGGGTCGCGCGCCTCGCGCACCGCCTCGGCGCGGAGTCGCGCCTGCCGCGCGTCGAGTTCTTCCATCGAGGCCGGACCGACGCAGAGCTTGAGCAGGTGGAGGGCCACGACGGTTCAACACCTTCACGGAGCGTCATTCCGCGTCACGGACGCGGTGCCGGTGCTGTAGCGCAGGACTCGCGCGGCGACCACGCGGCGATCATCCGCCGGCCGCGCCCGGTCAGCAGAACAGGGCGAGCTTCTCCTCGACGCTGAGCGCATCGATGTCAGCGAAGCTGAGCGCCGTCTCCGCCTTCGGCGAAGGAGGGGGCGTCGGTGCGACGGCGGTCTCCGGCGCGGCGGCCTTGAGTCGCGTCGGCGCGTCCTCGGCGAGGATGTCCGCCTCGAACGCCTCGGCCCATTCCGGCTTGATCCCGGAGAAAAACGGCTCGGGTTCGGGCAGCGCCGGCAGGAACACGATGTCGTCGTGCAGCGAAGTCGACCCCGGCTCGATGGCGCGCAGGGCCGCGGCGGCGGCGGCCACCGCGGGCGCCTCCATGTCGATGTAGCGGTCGACATCGCTCTGGCAGAGGTCGTCCGGCGGCGCGTCCTTCCCGGTCCGGGCGGGTGCTTGGCCGGGCGCGGGCGGGACGCGCCCGTCCGCGTCGCCCCAGATCGCCATCATCGCGATCAGGCGCTCCTCGAGGTAGCGCAGGGTGTGCACGATCCGGCCGGTGCGCTGGGCGGTGAGGTCCTGGAACGAGCAGGCGGTGTAGATCTGCGTGGCGCGGCGGTCGAGGTCGTCGCAGACGTTCGGATCGACGCCGCGCTCGCGCAGCGTCCAGGCCGCCTCCTGCACGTGCTCGGCGGCGCCCAGGATGTCGGAGGTCGCCCGCTCGGTCGCCCGGACGATGCCGTCCAGCGCCTCGGAGGCGACACCGAGCCGGGTCTGGTCCTGGTCGGGATCGCTGATCGCCGCGATCTCCGACTTGGTGCGGCTGATCGCGTCGGCCATCTCCATCAGGTCGCCGCGCAGGTGCCCGATGCCGTCAGCGCGCCCCTGCGTGACAACGGTCTCCAGGCGCGCCATGGCGCCGAGCAGCACGTCGGTGTCGGCACCGCGGGTGCGCCGGGCGTGCTCGGCGAGGAACCAGCGCCCGCGGGCGCTGTCGCTCATCGTCGCCGCGATGGCCTCGTACTCGGCCGGCGCGAAGGCCGTCAGCGCGGTTGAGCCGGACATGGTGCGCGTCCTCGGGACGGCACGCACGGGCGGGAAAGCCCGGACCCTGCGCCTGTCCGCCGAGGGCGCAATTTGACAGGCGCGGTTTAACGCCCGCTTACGGTGCGCCCGCAGCCTCCCCGAAGCCCCGATCGAACCGGTCCTTGCCCGCGCCCCACCCTGAACCGAGCCGCCTGCGCCTGTCGCTGCTCTACGCGGTGGTGTTCGTCGAGATCGGCATCGCGATGCCGTTCATGCCGGTGTGGCTCGCCGCCCTCAAGCTCGACGCCTCGGTGATCGGGCTGCTGCTCGCCCTGCCGATCGCGACCCGGATCGTCGCCACGGCCCCGCTGATGAGCCTGATCGACCGCGGCGTTGGGGCGCGGACGCTGCTGGCGTCGGGCAGCCTCGCGCTCGCCGCGACCTACGCCCTGATGCCCGTGGGCGCGGGCGTCGGCTGGCCCGTGCTCGCCGGTCTGGTCCTCCTCAACGCGGTCGCCGGCGCGCCGCTGGTGCCGAGCATCGACTACCTGACCCTGGCCGCCGTGCGGGCCCGGCCGCAGCTCGACTATGCGCGGGTCCGGATGGCCGGCTCGGTCGGCTTCCTGCTCGCGAACCTCGCGGGCGGAGCGTTGCTGACGGCGATGGGCGAGGCCCGCGCGGTGCCGCTGCTGCTCACCGGGCTGGCGCTGATCGCGAGCGGCGTCGCGTTCGCGAGCCGTTCGGTCGAGGCCCCCAGGCCCGCACGCACGGGTGAAGGGCGGCCCCGGCTGCCGGCCAGGCTCCTGCTGTGCATCGCGGCCGCCGCCGCGATCCAGGCGAGCCATGCGGCGATCTACGCCTTCGGCAGCATCCACTGGACCGCGCACGGCATCTCCCCCGCCGCCGTCGGCGCGCTCTGGAGCGTCGGGGTGGCGGCGGAGATCGTGCTGTTCTCCCGCGTCGGGCGCCTGCCCGCGCGCTGGCGCACGCCGTTCCGATTCCTCGCCCTCGGGGGTGGAGCGGCCGTCCTGCGGGCGCTCGGCATGTACCTCCTCGGCGACGACCTGCCGGCTCTCGTCGCGCTCCAGGCCCTGCACGGGCTGACCTTCGGCGCGACGCAACTCGGCGCGATGGCCGCGGTCTCGGGCTTGGCGCCGGACGGGGCGCGGGGCCGGGCGCAGGGAACGCTCAGCGCGGCGAACGCCGCCGCGGCCGCCTGCGCCACGCTGGCCAGCGGCTTCGCCTACCGCGCGGGCGGACCGCTGGCCTTCCTGCTGATGGCGCCGCTGGCGGCGGCCGGCCTCGTTCTCGCCGCGGCGGCATGGCGGAGCGCGGGGCGGACGCCCGCTCCGGCCGCGGCCCGGACGCCGGACACGGACCGTCAACCCTAATCTGGACATATCGGCCGGGCAGACCGGCCGTCGAACGGGAAAGGGTCTCAGTGCGGACCGAGGGCGTCACGCCGACACATCCGACCGATCGGCAGGCGGCCGGCGCGACCCTCGCGCACGGCCGCGTGGCGCTGGACGGCCGCTGGACCGCCGACCAGGGCGGCGCCGTCGAGGCCGCGGCCGCGCGGATCGCACGGGCGGGCGCCGGGCAGGCGGTGATCGTAGACATGGCCGGCGTCGCGCGCCTCGACACGCTGGGCGCCTGGGTGCTGGAGCGGACGCGCGCCGAGGTCGAGGCCGCGGGCGGGCGCCTGACCTACGCCGGCCTGCGCGCCGAGCAGCGCATCCTGCTCGGCGAGATGCACCTGCGCGCGTCCGAGCCGGCGGCGGCGCTGCGGGACGGGCGCATCCACGCCGTCCTCGACGGGCTCGGCCGCCGGGTCGTGGGCGGCGGGCACGACCTCGTCACGGGGTTAGCCTTCCTCGGCGAGGTCATCGCCGCCTGCCTGCGAGTGGCGATGCGGCCCTCGACCTTCCGCGGCCGGGCACTCGTGAACCAGATCGAGCAGGTGGCGTTCCGCGGCGTGCCGATCATCGTGCTGATCTCGTTCCTCGTCGGCGGCATCGTCGCGCAGCAGGGCATCTTCCAGCTCCAGCGCTTCGGGGCTGCGGCCTTCGTGGTCAACCTGATCGGCCTCCTGATCCTGCGCGAGCTCGGCGTGCTGCTCACCTCGATCATGGTGGCGGGCCGCTCCGGCTCGGCGTTCACCGCCGAGATCGGCTCGATGCGGATGCGGGAGGAGGTCGATGCCCTGCGCGTCATGGGCCTCGACCCGATCGAGATCCTGATCGTGCCGCGCATCCTCGCCCTGGTGCTCGGCCTGCCGATGCTGACGCTGATCGCGGCGCTGGCCGCGCTCTCCGGAGGCGGGCTGACCGCGATGGCCTACGGCGGGCTCACCCTGGAGCAGTTCCTCGCTAGACTCCAGGCGGCGGTGGGCGTGCACCACGTCCTCGTCGGGCTGATCAAGGCGCCGTTCATGGCGCTGATCATCGGCATCATCGCGACGATCGAGGGTTTCGCGGTGGAAGGCTCGGCGGAGTCGCTCGGCCGCCACGTCACCGCCTCAGTCGTCAAGTCTATCTTCATGGTGATCGTCCTCGATGGACTCTTCGCGGTGTTCTTCGCGGCAATCGATTTCTGACGGTCCCGTGCACGACATCACACCCATACCCGATGCCACGAGCCCGGAGGCGATCATCCGCGTGCGCGACCTCGTCGTTGGGTTTCGCGACCGCACGATCCTGAAAGGCCTGAACCTCGACATCCGGCGCGGCGAGATCCTGGGGTTCGTCGGTCCGTCCGGCCAGGGCAAGTCGGTGCTGACGCGCACGATCCTCGGCCTCGTGGCCAAGCGCTCGGGCACCATCGCGGTGTTCGGGCAGGACATGGACGGGTTGAGCATCGCGCAGCGCCGTCGGGTCGAGCAGCGCTGGGGGGTGCTGTTCCAGCAGGGCGCGCTGTTCTCCGCGCTCACCGTGAAGCAGAACATCCAGATGCCGATGCGCGAGCACCTGAGCCTGTCCGAGCGCCTGCTCGACGAGTTCGCCCGCCTCAAGATCGAGATGGTCGGCCTGCAGCCGGATGCGGCCGACAAGCTGCCCTCGGAACTGTCCGGCGGCATGGTCAAGCGCGCCGCGCTCGCCCGCTCGCTGGCGCTCGACCCCGAGATCCTGTTCCTCGACGAGCCGACCTCGGGGCTGGACCCGATCGGCGCGGGCGAGTTCGACGAGTTGGTCGCGACCCTGAAGGAGACCCTGGGCCTGACCGTCTTCATGGTGACGCACGACCTCGACAGCCTCTACACCGCCTGCGACCGCA
>NZ_CAXTBY010000045.1:0-26237 GCF_964242245.1 uncultured Methylobacterium sp.
GGCAGCGGATGATGAGTTCGGCCCCGCGCATGGCGCAGTCGCGCCAGATCTCGGGGTAGTTGCCGTCGTCGCAGATGATCAGGCTGATCATCAGGCCCTTCGGCCCCTCCGAGACGTAGGTGCGGTCGCCCGGGTACCAGCCCTCGATCGGCGTCCAGGGCATGATCTTGCGGTACTTCTGCACGATCTCGCCCTGGTCGTTCATCAGGATGAGCGTGTTGTAGGGCGCCTTGTTGGGGTGCTCCTCGTGGCGCTCGCCGGTGAGCGAGAACACGCCCCAGACCTTCGCCCTGCGGCAGGCGTCGGCGAACACCTCGGTCTCGGCGCCGGGCACGGTGGCGGCGGTGGCGTACATCTCGGCGGAATCGTACATGATCCCGTGGGTCGAGTATTCGGGGAAGATCACGAGGTCGAGGCCCGGCAGGCCGGACTTCATGCCGATGATCATGTCGGCGATCTTGCCCGCGTTCTCCATCACCTGCGCCTTCGTGTGAAGGCGCGGCATCTTGTAGTTCACCACCGCGACGCCGACGCTGTCGGCGCTCGATGAGATGTCTCCGTGCATCATGGCGTGATGTCTCCCTAAAGGACTCATGCGGGCGTGCGCATCCCCTCGCCCCGCCTGCGGGGAGAGGGCTGCGTCTCCCCCTCGTCGGGGAGCGCAGCGAGGCGGCAGCCGAAGGTGAGGGGGGAGTGCCGGATGAGCCCCGATCCGGTATCACCCCCCTCACCCTCGCTTCGGCTTCGCCTCTCGCTTGCCACGGACCCGACAAAGAGTCCGTGGCCCTCTCCCCGCAGGCGGGGAGAGGGGGGCTAGTGGCTGATCATCCACGGCCGCGCGCTCGGGAAACCCTTGGCCGCGGCCGGCGTCTTCGTGGCCTTGGCGCCGCTGCAGCAGCCGCAGCCGGCACCGTGGCCGGAGGAGCGGCGGGGCGCGTGGGCGCTCCGCTCGTTCGTGGCGAACGCCGTCCGCCGGCCCGCATCCATCGAGGCGAGGTTCGGCGCAGTGAGGAAGGCGCGTCCGCATTCCGACCCGCAATCGGGGCAGTCGTGCGGGTCCTGGAACTGCGCCATCGGGCGCAGCACCGTGAACGGCCCGCAAGCCGCGCAACTGTAATCGTAGACCGGCATGCTCAGAGGTCCGGCGAGAGCGGCATCTGGATCGAGCCGTCGAGGAACTTCGTCGGCCCGTCGGCACCCGGATTGATGTCGAACTCGAAGATCTTGGTCGGAATCCACAGGGTCGCGCAAGCGTTCGGGATGTCGACCACGCCCGAGATGTGGCCCTGCACCGGCGCCGTGCCGAGGATCGAGTAGGCCTGCGCCCCCGAGTAGCCGAACTTCTTCAGGTACTCGATCGCGTTCAGGCACGCTTGGCGATAGGCGATGTGGACGTCGAGGTAGTGCTGGCCGCCGTGCTCGTCGACGGAGATGCCCTCGAAGATCAGGTGGTCGTCGAACTTCGGGGTGATCGGCGACGGCTTGAAGATCGGGTTCTTGATCCCGTACTTGGCCATGCCGTCCTTGATCAGGCTGACCTTGAGGTGGACCCAGCCCGCCATCTCGATGGCGCCGCAGAAGGTGATCTCGCCGTCGCCCTGGCTGAAGTGCAGGTCGCCCATCGAGAGGCCGGCGCCGGGCACGTAGACCGGGAAGTAGATCTTGGACCCGCGCGACAGGTCCTTGATGTCGCAGTTTCCGCCGTGCTCGCGCGGCGGCACCGTCCGGGCGCCTTCCGCCGCGGCCTTGTCCTTCGCCTCGCCCGTCAGCCGGCCCATATGCGCGGTCGGGCCGAAGGGAAGGGTGGCGAGCGCCGGCACGCGGCCGGGATTGGTGTCGTAGAGGCCCTTCTCGCGCACGTTCCAGGTCGAGAGCAGCTTCGGGTCGGGCAGGCAGCCGATGAGGCCCGGATGGATCAGGCCGGGGAAGCGCACGCCCGGCACGTGGCGCGACTTGGTGAACATCCCCTCGAAATCCCAGATCGACTTCTGCGCCTGGGGGAAGTGCTCGTCGAGGAAGCCGCCGCCGTTGTTCTTCGAGAAGAAGCCGTTGAAGCCCCACATGCTCTCGGGCTTGGCGCCGATGTCGAGCAGGTCGACCACCAGCAGGTCGCCGGGCTCGGCGCCCTCGACGCCGATCGGGCCGGAGAGGAAGTGGACGATCGACAGGTCGATGTCGCGCACGTCGTCGGCGGAATCGTTGTTCTTGATGAAGCCGCCGGTCCAGTCGTAGGTCTCGACGATGAAGTCGTCGCCGGGCTTCACCGTCGCGACCATTGGGATGTCCGGGTGCCAGCGGTTGTGGACCATGTCGTTGTCGTAGGCCGATTGCGTAAGATCGACCTTGATCAGCGTCTCGGGCATTTTTTGACTGTGCTCCCTTGTTTTCGCGATACGGGGACGGCGAAGCCCCATCCGGCCGGCGCGCCGACTGAGGCTCGTCAGCTCGCGAGCAGCTCTCTCAGCGCGTCGTCGAGGATCTTGATGTCGTCGGGACTGGTGCCGGGGCCGCCGGCGAAGTGGCCCCACCACGTGTCGATCACGCGCAACTCCGCGTTCGGCATCGACTCCGCCTCGATCCGGTTGTCTTCAGGCGGGAAGTACAGGTCGGTCGAGGCCGGCATCAGGATCGCCTTCGCGGTGATTGCCCGGAGCGCGGCCTTGGTGTCGCCGTGGAAAACCGGGTTGGCGCCGATGTCGCCGTTCTGCCACGTCCACAGCATCGCGAGCAGGTCGTTGGCATCGCGGGTGTAGAACAGCCCCTCCCAGAACCCGACGAGGAAGTCCTCGAGCGAGGCGTAGCCCATGTGGGTCAGATCGGCCTCGATCCGGTAGAAGGTCTGCGACAGGCCCCAGCCGGCGTAGACCCGGCCGAAGGCGCGCAGGCCCTTGTTCGGCGGGCTCGCGTACCAGCCGTCCGCGAAGGCGGCGTCGGCCTGGAGCGCCGCCTTCGCCCCCTCCAGGAAGACGAAGTTGTGGCGCGAGCACTTGGCCGAGCCCTGGAACGGCAGGATGCGCGGGACCATGTCGGGGTAGAGGGCGCCCCAATGGTAGGTCTGGAGCGCACCCATCGACCAGCCGGTGACCAGCACCAGCTTTTCGATGCCGAAATGCTCGGTGACCAGCCGGTGTTGGGCGGTGACGTTGTCGTAGGCGGTGACGTTGGGAAACCGCGGCCCGTTCCAGGGCGGGGCCGTGTTGCTCGGCGAGGACGAGAGCCCGTTGCCGAACATGTTCGGGATGATGATGAAATACTTGTCCGGATCGAGCGCCTTGCCCGGTCCGATCAGCCACTCGTTCTCGGTGTGCTGGCCGGAATACCAGGTCGGGTAGACGATGGCGTTGTCACGCGCCGCGTTGAGCGTGCCGAAGGTCTTGAAGGCGAGCTTGGCCCCGCGCAGCGTCTTGCCGCACTGGAGCACGAAGTCGCCGAGCTCGAAGATCTCGTAATCGGCCATGGGTCCTCCCTCAGACCGAGAGGAAGCGGGCGACCTGCGCCTCGTCGATGTCGGCGCGAAGGCTCTCGTGGACGATCTCGCCGTTCTCCATCACCAGCACACGGTCGGCGACGTCGAGCGCGAAGCTCAGCACCTGCTCTGACACGACGATCGACAACCCGCGCTCGTCGCGGATTCGCTTCAGGGTCCGTCCCATCTCGCGGATGATCGAGGGCTGGATGCCCTCGGTCGGCTCGTCGAGCAGCAACACCTTCGGCTGGCTCGCGAGCGCGCGGGCGATGGCGAGCTGCTGCTGCTGGCCGCCCGAGAGGTTGCCGCCGCGCCGGCCCTTCATCTCCAGCAGCACCGGGAACATGTCGTAGAGGTCCTGGGGCACCTTGCGCCCGCCGGTGACGGTGAGCCCCGTCTCGATGTTCTCCTGCACCGTCATGGTCGAGAAGATCATCCGGCCCTGCGGCACGTAGGCGAGGCCCTTGGCGACGCGCGCGTGGCTCTTGAGCCCGCTGATCTCGGCGTCGCCCACGCGGATCGATCCGGCCTTCGTGGCCACGATCCCCATCAGGGTCTTCATCAAGGTGGTCTTGCCCATGCCGTTGCGGCCCATCACCGCGACGATCTCTCCGGGCGCCACCAAGAAGTTCAGGCCGTGCAGCACCTCGCTCTGGCCGTAGGCGGCGTGGAGGTCGTGCACGCTGAGGATCGGCGGGGCGTCGGGCACGGCGCCCATCGGCGGCGCCTTCGCCGGGGAAGATTGCGCGGTCTGCAGCATGGCGCTCAATGTCCGAGGTACACTTCGATGACCTTGGGGTCGTTCTTGACCCGCTCCATCGACCCCTCCGACAGCACCTTGCCCTGGTGCAGCACGGTGACGCGGTGGGCGATGTCCTCGACGAACTTCATGTCGTGCTCGATCACCAGCACCGAGCGGCCGACGATGATCTGGTTGAGGAGCTCGGCCGTCTTGATGCGCTCGCCGACGCTCATGCCCGCCACCGGCTCGTCGAGCATCAGCAGTTCCGGGTCCTGGATCAGCAGCATGCCGATCTCCAGCCACTGCTTCTGGCCGTGGCTCAGGAACTCGGCCCGCTCCAGGAGCTGGTCCTTGAGGAAGATGGTCTCGGCGACCTGGTGGATGCGGTCGCGCACCTCCGCGTCGCGCTTGAAGGTCAGCGCGCCGAAGACCGACCGGCCGCGCGGAAACGAGATCTCCAGGTTCTCGAACACCGTCAGGTCGTCGTAGATCGACGGCGTCTGGAACTTGCGGCCGACGCCGGCCTGGACGATCGCGCTCTCGGTGAGCTTGGTCAGCTCCTGGCCCTTGTACTTGATCGAGCCGGTGCTGGCCCGCGTCCGCCCGCAGATCAGGTCGAGCACCGTGGTCTTGCCGGCGCCGTTCGGGCCGATGATCACCCGGATCTCGTTCGGGTCGACGTAGAACGAGACGTCGTTGACCGCCTTGAAGCCGTCGAAGGAGACGGTGAGCGCCTCGACCGCGAGGAGGTGGTCGGGCGGCGCGGAGCCCGCGCCGATGGCCGAGGAGGGGAGGATCGCGGCGTTCATGGCTCTCTCACTCGGCCGGGGCGCCGTGGGGGACGATGACGGGCTTGGGCGCGCGCAGCGCCTTCACCCGGCGGGTGAGGCGCGGCTCGATGTGCTCGCGCCAGATCCCGGCGAGCCCGTTCGGGAAGGCGAGCACCACGGCGATGAACAGGGCGCCGAGGCCGAACAGCCACAGGTCGGGGAAGGACTCCGAAAAGCTGGTCTTGGCCCAGTTGACGAGCAGCGTGCCCCAGACCGCGCCGAACAGCGACATCCGCCCGCCGACGGCGGCGTAGATCACCATCTCGATCGAGGGCACGATGCCGACGAAGGAAGGCGACATGAACCCGACCTGGAGGGTGAACATCGCGCCCCCGATCGCAGCGAACGCGGCCGCGAGGCAGAAGGCGAACACCTTGAAGCCGGCCACCGAGTAGCCGGAGAACCGCACCCGGTCCTCCTTGTCGCGCATGGCGACGAGGATGCGCCCGAGCTTCGACTTCTTCACGAACTGCGCGATCAGGATGCAGGTGAGCAGCAGCCCGCCGTTGACGAAGTAGAGAATGGTGTGGGCGCGGTCGGTGCGGATGTCCCAGCCGTGCAGGGTGCGCAGGTCGGTGATGCCGTTGATGCCGCCGGTGTAGCCCTGCTGCCCGACGATCAGGATGGTCAGGATCGCGGCGATCGCCTGGGTGATGATGGCGAAGTAGGTGCCGCCGACCCGGCGCCGGAACATCGCCGTCGAGATGACGAAGGCGAACAGGGCCGGCGCGCCGATGACGAGGATCAGGGTCAGCGGCAGGCTCTGGAACGGCTTCCAGAACCACGGCAGGGACGTGATCTGGTTCCAGTCCATGAAGTCGGGAATGCCCGGCGTCGACTGGATTTTTGTATTTTCAACGCTCGACGCTTCGAGCTTCAGATACATCGCCATGCAGTAGCCGCCGATGCCGAAGAAGCAGCCCTGGCCGAGCGACAGGATGCCGGCGTAGCCCCAGCAGATGACGAGGCCGAGCGCCACGAAGGCGTAGGTGAGGTACTTGCCCACGAGGTTCAGGCGGAAGGCGTCGAGCAGGCCCGGCAGCACGATCAGGATCACGGCGGCGAGCAGCGCGAGGCTCAGCCACTCGATCGGCTTCATGAACGGGTTGTCGTTGACGGTGACCGACTTGGTCAGGGTCTGGATCGGGCTCTTCATCGTGAAATCCTCAGCGCCGGACCTTGAGGGTGAACAGGCCGTGCGGCCGCAGCATCAGGATGCCGACCACCGCGAGCAGGGTGAGCACCTTGGCCATCGAGCCGGAGAGGAAGAACTCCAGCGTCGACTGGGTCTGCGAGATCGAGAACGCCGAGGCGATGGTGCCGAGGAGGCTCGCCGCGCCGCCGAACACCACGATCAGGAAGGTGTCGACGATGTAGAGCTGGCCCGAGGTCGGCCCCGTGGAGCCGATCATCGTGAAGGCCGAGCCCGCGACGCCCGCGATGCCGCAGCCGAGGCCGAAGGTGTAGCGGTCGACCTTCTCGGTATCGATGCCGACCGCTCCCGCCATCGCCCGGTTCTGCACCACGGCGCGGACCTGCTGGCCGAAGCGCGAACGGTAGATCAGCAGCGCGACGCCGACGGTGATGAGCGTGGTCACCGCCATCACGAACAGGCCGTTGATCGGCACCTCGATCGAGTCCGTGACCTGCACCGAGCCGATCAGCCACGTGGGCAGCTCGACGCCGACCTCGCGAGCGCCGAAGATCGAGCGGTAGGCCTGCTGCAGGATCAGCGACAGGCCCCAGGTGGCGAGCAGGGTGTCGAGGGGGCGCTTGTAGAGGTGGCGGATCAGCGCCCACTCGACCAGCATCCCCATCGCGCCGGACGCCAGGAAGGCGAGGATCATCGCCAGGAAGAAGTAGGCCGGGAACAGGGCCGGCAGGTGCGCCTGGAAGAACGCGGAGCACAGGTAGGTCATGTACGCACCGAGGATCATGAACTCCCCGTGCGCCATGTTGATCACGCCCATCTGGCCGAAGATGATGGCGAGGCCGAGCGCCATCAGCACGTAGACCGAGAACAGGATCAGGCCGGCGAAGCCCTGCATCGCGAAGATCGAGCCGAGGTCGCCGAGGGAGTAGTCACCGAACATCCGCGCGCTCCGAGCCGTCGGGGTCCCCGAAGGGCCGTGGCCCGCCGGTCTGTACGGTTGCCCTGTCCGCAACCGTACACCTCAGGCGGAGGTCGGCGGGTGGGGACGTGCGTCCGGGCGTGCCCTGCAAGTCGCGCGCCGCATCCGCGGCGCGCGGGTGCGGCCTACTGGTAGCCCTTCGGGAACGGGTCGGGCTTGATCAGCTCGGGGCTCTCGTAGACGATCTCGAACTGGCCATCGGTCTTGGCCTTGCCGACCCGGGTCTTCGACCAGAGGTGGTGGTTCGGATCGATCTTGACGTAGCCCTCCGGCGCGCCCTTGAACTCGAGGTCCGGCGAGGCGGCGACCACCTTGTCGACGTCGAACGAGCCGGCCTTCTCGCAGGCCATCTTCCACAGGTACGGACCGAGATAGGCGGCCTGCGTCACGTCGCCGATGACGGTCTTGTCGCCCCACATCTTCTTGAAGTCGGCGACGAACTTCTTGTTGTTGTCGTTCTCGATCGACTGGAAGTATTTCATGCAGGCGAACGCTCCGGCGATGTTGTCGCCGCCGATGCCGTCGATCTCGTCCTCGGTGACGGAGATCGTGATCAGCACCTGCTTCGACAGATCGATGCCGGCCGCCTTGAGCTGCTTGTAGAACGCCACGTTCGAGCCGCCGACCACGTCGGTGAAGATCACCTTGGGCTTCGTCAGCTTGATCTTGTTGATGACGGAGTTGAACTGGGTGTGGCCCAGCGGGAAGTACTCCTCGCCGACGACCTTGCCCTTGAGCACGTTCTCGACGTGCTTGCGGGCGATCTTGTTCGAGGTGCGCGGCCAGATGTAGTCCGAGCCGACGAAGAAGAACGAGTCGCCGCCCTTCTCCTTGTGCACCCAGTCGAGGCCGGCGAGGATCTGCTGCGTCGCCTCCTGGCCGGTGTAGAACACGTTCTTGGACTGCTCCAGGCCCTCGTAGAAGGTCGGGTAGTACAGCAGGCCATTGTACTGCTCGAACACCGGCAGCACCGCCTTGCGCGAGGCCGAGGTCCAGCAGCCCATCACCGCGGCGCAGTGGTCGTTGACCAGGAGCTTCTTGGCCTTCTCGGCAAACGTCGGCCAGTCGGAGGCGCCGTCCTCCTGGATGATCTTGATCTTGCGGCCCAGGATGCCGCCGGAGGCGTTGATCTGCTCGATGGCAAGCTTCTCGGCCTGCTGGGCGCCGGTCTCCGAGATCGCCATCGTGCCGGTGATCGAGTGGAGGATGCCGCAGGTGACCTCGGTGTCGGTCACCGCGAGACCGGTGGAGTTGACCGCGGAGGTTGCCGGGCCGGCAGCGAAGGCCGAGCGCGGCAGGAGGCTGAGCGCCGGGGCGGCGGCCAGCCCCATCAGCAGTTTGCGTCGCAGGGGCGAGTGCAAGCCCCGATCCGAGCCGTGATCGTCGTCAGCCATCTTGCCCTCGCCCTGTTCTCGCATCCGGCGACCCTAACGAACGGTGGCCGCGGATCGTGAGGCTCAGGCTAAGGCTTAGGTTGCATCGCAGCATATACGCTGTTTTGCGTATGGCCGGTCGAGACGGAGCGGCGCAGGCTCCTCTAACTTCGGCCAGTCACCGACTGAGATATGGGCTTAAGACGCTATCCTGGTAGGATGGTTCGCCGTGTGATGACGGCGCAGGCGGAGTGGAGGAGGGCGAGGTCGTTTCGGGGCTTCTTGTCCTAACGGATGAGGATGCGGCGGATTGGGGCCGGTTTTTCCCCCACCCAGGGGCGCTTGGCCCCTGCTCCCGTCCAGCCCATCGTAGGCCAGGAGCCCCTCTTGGCAGAACGCTTCGAACACCCCGGCCTCGGTCCAGTCCTGGAAGCGGCGATGGGCCACGCAGGACGAGCAGATCCTGGTGGCGTTCAGCGCGTTCCACGGGCAAGCCAGTGCGCAGCACGAGGACGATCGCATCTATCACCTCGCGAGTGGGCTTGGGCGGGTCGTGGCAACCCAGCGGGTGCGACGGGCTCTGCAAGCCACGGACGTAGGACACCCTCGAAATCCGTCTACAGGGATACGCCCTGAGGGGTGTAGGGTCGGGTGCGCTTATGCCAGATGCTCAGCCGCCCCTGGGCTTTGGCGTAGCGCGGGGGTGTGCAGGCGGGTCCGTTGTCGGTCATCACGCGCGCGACCGCAATACCGTGGCGGCGGAAGACGTGCAGGGCGTTGGCCAGGAACGTCAGGCCGGAGCCGCGCTTCTCAGCCGGTAGGGTCTCGGCGTCGGCGAGCCTCGAAGGGGCGTCGATGGCCAGATGCAGGGCCTCCCAGCCGATGCGGCGGCCGGTGCTCTGGCGCGTGCGGTTGCCGGTGATGCGATGAACGTCGAAGTGCTGGGTCCGTTCGGCCAGCGTCTTCTCACGCCGTAGGACGGCCAGCGTCACCTTCGCCTTGAAGGCCGGGAGACCTCTCCCGTCTGCGACGCGGGCACGGCGCTCACAACATGGCCCTCGTCCGACGCGTCGCCTTCAACATCGTCCGGGCCGGAAAAGGAAAACACTCCATCAAAACAACGCGTAAAGCCGCAGGATGGAGCACATCCGTCCTCAACGACCTCGTCCATCAAACCCGTTAACGTCAACGCGTCGCCGTGGCCCAGGAGACCGCCGGGTTGACTGGCCTGAGGACCCATGGCTTCTGAGAATGTTGGTATCCCTGACCCCGTAGCTCAACTGGATAGAGCAGCCGCCTTCTAAGCGGCAGGTCGCAGGTTCGAGCCCTGCCGGGGTCGCCACCTCTTCTCCCTTCGGAAACCAGGCCTTAGCGAACTGCTCCGAGTGGTTCGAAACGGCTCTGTAAGGCCGTGGTTACCTTGGGGTTACAAGAAGGGTCTGGTGGAGAAATTCGAGGCCGATCGCCTCGTAATCAAGTGCCGCCTCGATTCGAGTGCGGCGGTTTTACGCCATGAGCCGCCCTTGGGCAGATAGGCGCTGAACCGCCGCTCCTGATTCATAGCGGATGTGGCCGTTCCTAATTCGCGGCGCCTTCCAGCCAGGGTTCCGATTGGGGTGACAATCGCACTCACCAAGCTTGGCCTCGCTCCTAACATCCGCTTATGTGTGCACAGTGTGAGAGGTGCGGCACGTGCGTGAAGTTTTGCGGGACAAATTCCTGGATGCTTTGGCTGACTTCGGTGGATCGGCGGGCAATGGCCGCCTTCTCGGCGAACTGGGCTGGCAGGAAGACACCTACGCCCGCGTTCGAGATGAACTAGGGTCTGTCATCGTTTGAGCCAGTCGAGGGCTGCGGCGAGACAGAGGACACCCATGAAGCTGCGTGCGGTCTTCTCGTAACGGGTAGCGATGGCGCGCCACTCCTTGAGCCTGGCCCAGAGGCGCTCGACGTGGTGACGATTGTTGTAGATCCAGTCCGGGCAGGCGACGGGGGCCTCGTGGCGCTGCGGCGGGATCGCCGGACGGGCGCCCATGTCCCAGATGTGTTTGCGAAAGGCGTGGCTGGTGTAGCCGCGATCCCCCACGACCCACTTGGGCACGCCCGGCAATCGGTCGAGCAAGGAAACGGCGTGGGGCAGCTCATGAGCCTGACCGGGCGCCAGCTGAAAGGCGATGGCGCGTCCGCTGCCGTCTGCGATCACGCAGGCCTTGGTCCCATAGCCGCCACGCGAGCGGCCAAGAGCTTCACGATGGTCTCGCTCGGTCGCAGATCCCCCCTTTTGGCGGCACCAGCCGCTTTCTGATGCGCGCGCACGTTCGTGCCGTCGAGGAAAACCATGCCAAGCTGCAGGCCCCGCTCCTGCACCAGGCTCAGAAGGCGCTCCCACACGCCGGCACGAGCCCAGCGGATGAAGATCTGCGCGGCCCGCCACCACGGGCCCAACGCCGCCGGGATCGCCCGCCACTTGGCCCCATTCTGATGCCGCCAGAGGATCGCCGACATCGTGCGGTGAAGATCCTGCGGTGGCGTCTTGGCCTTCGGCCGGCAGGCTTCCACCAGAGGCTCCAGTTCGGACCACTGTGCGTCGCTCAGCATCGTCCCTCCTCCCTTGGAGGGATAAAACGCAAGCGCTGGCAATCGGTTCAGGCGACGACAGTCCCTAGTCATCTCCTCAGGCTCGGAGCCACGAGGGAAGCAGTTCCCGCGCCCTCTCCTCAATCAATCTAATTGTTTCCATTAGCGCGGTGGAGCGGGGGCTGGCGTCAGGCAGGTCAACAAGAACAGAATAATGAAAACGCTTGGGGTATCGATCATAGAAATGCTTGTCGTTCACGACCGTACGGCCGCGAAGCATGCGGGTTAACTTGGGGTGCGCACGGAAGTTGGGACGAGCAAGGGCCTTCTCGTCGGTTACAAGCTCCAGGTACGTCTGCTTCATCGAAACGTCCGGCGTGAAGGCGATCCTCGACCGCGTATAGCCTCCAGTTGCAACTCGGTGAGCCACGTAGGCGCAGATTGATCGATTGAGATCGGAGAAACCATCGGAAGCTTCGCCACGCGCTCGCGTCTCTTCGATCCAGCAAGTCGGTTCACCCAACCAGAAGATGGTCAGTGCCGTCGCGGCATCGCAATCGTCTTGCCGGACTATCCAGTCCAGCACGTAGAGGGGTTGCCCCCAATTGAAATCCAGCGCGACCCGATGCCATTCGTCGGGCCCTGCCTCCCTAAGCCAAGCGATGTTGTCAGCGACAAGTTCACGTTCCTCGGCGCTTGGATCGTCCATTGTGGGCGGTCTCCCGGACATCGGCGCAAGATAGGACGAAAGTATTAAGGATTGCATGATGCGAGGCCCGTCGCGGGCTGTCCGCTTCCCACCCATAGTCCCGCTATTCCAAGTGGATACTAAGCGTCCGCGTCGGACTGCTACCCGCGGGCGGCGGCCACCGACAGCTCCGGCTTGTGGTTGAGGGTCTGGAACACGACGCAGTAGCGCTCCGTCAGCTTGAGGAGCTGGTCGAGCTTGTCCTGCGGCGCGTCGGTGTCGAGGGAAAACGCCAGCCGGATCGCGCGGAAGCCCACCGGGGCCGCCTTGTCGACGCCGAGCGTGCCGCGGAAGTCGAGGTCGCCCTCGGCGCTCACCGTGCCCGCCCGCAGCGGGATCTCGAGCGCGGTTGCCACCGCCTTCAGCGTCACGCCGGCGCAGGCGACGAGCGCTTCGAGCAGCATGTCGCCCGAGCACAGCTCGGCGCCCGAGCCGCCGGTCGCCGGGTGCAGGCCCGCCACTGCGAGCGCGCGGCCGGTCTCGACCTTGCAGGCGATGCCCGTCTCGTCCAGCGACCCCCTCGCCCGCAGGGTGATCACGGCGGCGTCGGGGGCGGCGCGGTACTGGTCCTTCAGGGGGGCCTGCAGCGCGCGCAGGGTGGTGGCGTCCATGGTCGTTGTCCTCAATGGCTGCGTCGGTCGCGGTTAGCGGGAAGTGCGCCGCGGCTCAACAGGCCGGGTCTCCGCCGCAGCGCCCGCTCACCACCAGTTGCCGGCCGGCGCCGCGGCGGGGCGGGGCGCGGCCGGGCGGAGCGAGCGGTCCAGCGCCGCGAGGATGGCGCGCGCCGCGGCCTCGCTCTGCGGCGAGGCCGGGTCGCGCGGGCGGGGGCTTGCGAGCAGGACGGTCTCGTCGAGGCGGCCGGGCTTCGGGCGCATCACCACCGCCCGGTCGGCGAGCGCCACCGCCTCGGACACGTCGTGGGTGACGATCAGGACGGTGGGGCGCGTCTCGGCCCAGAGCGCGAGCAGGTGGCCGTGCAGATCCTTGCGGGTGAAGGCGTCGAGCGCCGAGAACGGCTCGTCCAGCAGCAGCACCCGTGGGGCGGCCACGAACGCGCGGGCGATCGAGACCCGCTGCTGCTGCCCGCCCGACAGCTCCCGCGGCCACCGCGCCGCGTGCTCGGCCAAGCCCACCCGCTCCAGCGCGTGCGCCACGCGGGCGCGCCGCTCCGGCCTCGGCACGCCCGCGAGGCCGAAGCCGACGTTGCCGGCGACGTCGAGCCACGGCAGCAGGCGCGGCTCCTGGAACACCAGCCCGACGCCCGGGTGGGGCGCCGTGATCGCCGCGCCGTCGAGGCTCACCGCGCCCGCGCTCGCCCGGTCGAGGCCGGCGACCAGCCGCAGCAGGGTGGTCTTGCCGCAGCCCGAGCCGCCGATCAGCGCGACGATCTCGCCGGCCGCGACCGTCAGATCGATGCCGGCAAGCGCCTGCGTGCCGTCGGCGTAGGTCTTGGACAGGCTTTGGATGGCGAGCACGTCGGGTCCCGGGGAGATTCTTCGCGATGCGGAAGACCTGTCGCGGGGATGCCACAGGGCGCGGCCGTCCGCCAATGCTACGGATGATGCCGGCATCGAGGGGAGGCGCGACGCGTGATACGGCCCCGGCTCGCGGCGGCAGCCTTGGCCGCCTTCATCACCGTCCCGGCCGCGGGCGCGGACCTGCGCGAGCGGCCGGAGCCGGGCCGGTTCCTGGCCTCCTGCGAGGACCTCGGCCGGTTCTGCCTCGCCGAGGCCTGCGGCCGGGACCAGATCGCGGCGGCGCTCGCCTGCCGCGCCCGGTGCCCGAGCTCGGCCGTCCTCGCCGTCGTCCCCGCCGCCTGCCCGCTCGCCGCCCCGGCCTCCCGCCTCGTGCTGCGCCGGCACGGGTGACGATCTGCGGCGTCGGGCATGAAAGATTCTTCCGGTTCGTGAAACGAACCGCGGCGGCGCGATTTAAAAAAGGATAGTGGCAGCCAGCGGTTGCCGGTCGGTCTTTCGGCAGCCCGTGGCAGCGGAAAGGTGGGCGTTGATTGGGGAAACGGGTTCCATGGTCAAGAGCGATCTCCACCCACCCGAGACCGGTTTCGGCTCCGATCCGATCCTGTACGGGGTGGCGGCCGGGCTCGCCGAGCTGTTCCCGCCGGTCGTCGCGCGCGCCGCGCTTGAGCCGGCGGAAGCGGACGACGACGCGGACGAGGCCGAGCGCGACTGATACCGCGTCCCGAGGCGTTCGACGCACTCGGGATGCGACCCCCTCGACGGCGGGGTGGTCGTCCGCCGGCTCTCATGGGTCACGAGACTTGGTGCGCCGCGCCACCGGACGATCCCCATTGGCGCGACGGCCCTCCTTTCTCGTGCGGGAGAGGGCCGGGGCGAGGTCCGCCCGGAGAGGCCGCACCCTTCCCACGCGCGCGAGCGCTTACGGAACCATGCCTCTTGCCGGGACGGCGCTCGATGGATCGCGCGCGGCGCTGCGCGGCCCCCTCTCCCAGGGGGCTACGGCATTCACACATCTCGCGTCGTAAAGGATGAAGCGCGGGTCCCCTCTCCCGTGCGGGAGAGGGGGTCGGTCTGCGCTGCCCGCGAGCATCGTCCAAGCCAACCGCCCACATCTGCGCATCCGAGAGCCTAAGGGGAAAGGGTCGGGGCGAGGGGCCTGCCGTATCCGGAGCGTTCTCGGCCCTGTCCCTCTCCCGAACGGGAGGGGGGACCCGCGCCCGATCCGGGCTTCCTCGCGATCCAGGATCGACGAGCCGGGCCGCTACAGGGCCGCGCGGGCCGTGTCCTGCCAGCGCAGCAGCGGGCCGGTCAGCAGGACCAGGGCCGTGTCGGCGAGCTTGCCGACCACCGCGAAGGCGATGATCGCGGCCAGGATCTGCTCCGGCTTGCCGAATTGCTGCCCGTCGATCAGCAGGTAGCCCAGGCCCTCGGACGCGCCCATCAGCTCGGCCGCGACCACGAACAGGAAGCCGAGCCCGAGCCCGGTGCGGAGCGCCGTCACCGTCGCGGGCAGCACGGCGGGCAGCAGGATGCGCCGGACCTGCGCAGGCCGCGACAGGCGAAAGATCCGCCCGACCTCGACGAGCTTGCGGTCGACCGACGCGATGGCGCCGGCGACGCCCACGTAGACCGGGAAGAACACGCCGACCGCGATCAAGGCGACCTTCGGCGCCTCCAGGATGCCGAACCACAGGATGAACAGCGGCACCCAGGCGAGCGACGGCACGGCGCGCAGCGCCTGCAGGCTCGGATCGGCGAGCCAGCGCAGCGGCGCCAGCGTCGCGGTGAGCGCGCCCGCCACGATGCCCGCGGCGGCGCCGAGGACGAAGCCGAGGGCGACGCGCACCAGCGTCGCCTGCACGTGCATCCCCAGGTCGCCCGAGGCGGCAAGCGCCCACAGCGTCGCGCCGATCCGGCTCGGCGGCGGCAGCAACCGCCCCTGCGCGAGGCCGGCCCGCACCGCGACCTCCCAGCCCAGCGCCAGCGCGAGCGGCAGGACGAGCCCGAGCGCCGCGCGTCCGCCATGGCCGAGGGCCGGGGCACGGGGCGGAGAGGCGGTCGCGGCGGGCCGACCGACCGGGACCGAGGCGGGGCCGGTCATCGGGTGGCCGAGCGGGCGTGGGAGGTCGGCATCGGGGGGAACCGCGGTCGGTTCGATCGGCGGGCCGGAAGACCGCCTCAGCGGGCGGGCGCCGGGTTGAAGCGCGCGTCGAGCAGACCGTTGACCGCCGCCGGGACGTCGGTGGCGGTGGGGATGAGGCCGGCCTGCTGCAGCGCGAGGCCGGCGGCGCGGATCGATCCGGCCTGGGCCTCGCCGACCGCCGGCTCCGAGAGGTCGGTGCGGGCGAGCTGCCGGGCGATCACCGGCTCGGGCAGCTTGGTCGCCGTCACGAGGGCGCTCCTCAGCGCCTCGGGATTCCGGATCGCGAACAGGCGGGCCCGCTCGTAGGCGGCGACCACGGCGTGCACGAGCTCCGGGTTCTCCGCCGCGAAGGCCTCGCGCACGGCGAGCAGGCCCCAGGTGTTGGCCGCCGCGTCGCGGAACAGCAGATGGTCGCCGTTCTCGATCTCGGCCGCGGCCATCATCGGGTCGAGGCCGGCCCAGGCATCGACGTCGCCGCGGTCGAGGGCGGTGCGGCCGTCGGCGTGCTGGAGCAGCACCAGCTTGGCGTCGCGCTCGGCGAGCCCCGCGCCCTGGAGCGCGCGGATCAGGAAGATGTGCGGATCGGTGCCGCGGGTCACCGCGATGCGGCGGCCCTTGAGGTCGGCGACAGTCGCGATGCCGGAATCCTTGCGCGTGACGAGGGCGGTCCATTCCGGCCGCGAGAACGCGTAGACCGCCCGGATCGGGTTGCCGTTGATGCGCGCGACGAGCGCGGCGGCGCCGGCCGACGAGCCGATGTCGAGCGCGCCCGCGTTGAGGAACTCGAGCGCCTTGTTCGAGCCGAGCGACTGCACCCAGCGCACCGCGATGCCCCTGGGCTTGAGCGCCTCTTCCAGGAAGCCCTTCTCCTTCAGGACGAGGCCGACGGGGTTGTAGGTCGCCCAGTCGAGGCGGATCTCCTTCGGGTCTGCGGCGAAGGCCGGCGCGGCAGCGAGCGCGAGGGCGGCGGCGAGGAGGGAGCGGCGGTGCAGGCGCATGGCGGGTCCGTTTCGGATCGGGCGTCGATCCGGGCTAGGTCGCTGCGTTCTTTATGTCAAACAATATTTCCGCAAGAAAGGACGATGCCGCCGCTTCGTCGGGAGGCGCTTTTGGGAATGGCGCGCGCCCGGGAGGCGAAGAGGCCGTGCGTCACGCGCATTGCAGGAAGGCCGCGATCTGCCGGACCGGCGTCCCGTCGGCCGCGTTCGCGCAGCGTGCCCGGCGCGGGGCGCTCCGCCGCGCGTCGTGCGCGCCGCGTCGTGCGCGCCCCCTGGCAGGTCGGACGGATCATGCTAACGAACGACGATGTTCGACGCCGTCGCAGCCCTCGACAAGGTTCTGGACGCCCTGGACCGCGAGGCCCGCGAGCCGACCAAGCTGCGCGCCGTCCTGGTGCCGGAGCTGAAGCGCGTGATCGAGGCCGGCCACCGGGCCGCCGAGGCGCAACTCCTCAAGGACCGGGACGGCCTGCGCTGCGCGCGCGCGCTCTCGAACCTCACCGACGCGGTGGTGCGCGCGATCCACGGCGCCGTGGTCGGGCGGCTCTACCCGAACGGCAACCCGTCCACCGGCGAGCAGCTCGCGGTGATCGCCACCGGCGGCTACGGCCGGGGCACGATGGCGCCGGGCTCCGACATCGATCTGCTGTTCCTGCTGCCCTACAAGCAGACCGCGTGGTCGGAGAGCGTCGTCGAGGCGATGCTCTACGTGCTGTGGGACCTGAAGCTGAAGGTCGGCCACGCCACCCGCTCGGTGGAGGAATGCCTGCGCGAGGCCCGCGCCGACATGACGATCCGCACCGCGCTGCTCGAGGCGCGCTTCCTGTTCGGCACGCGGGCCCTGTTCGAGGAGCTGGTGACGCGCTTCGATTCCGAGCTGGTGATGGGCTCGGCCGCCGAGTTCGTCGAGGCCAAGCTCCGCGAGCGCGACGGGCGCATCACCAAGGCCGGCTCCTCGCGCTACCTCGTCGAGCCCAACGTCAAGGACGGCAAGGGAGGCCTGCGCGACCTCAACACCCTGTTCTGGATCGCCAAGTACACCTACCGGGTGCGCGACCAGGCCGAGCTCGTCGCCGCCGGCCTGTTCACGGCCGAGGAGTACCGCCTGTTCGAGCGCTGCGACGAGTTCCTGTGGCGGGTGCGCTGTCACATGCACTTCGTCACCGGCCGCGCCGAGGAGCGGCTCTCGTTCGGGCTCCAGCCCAGGATCGCCGAGCGCCTCGGCTTCGGGGCCCGCGGCGGGCTGTCGGGCGTCGAGCGGTTCATGAAGGCCTACTTCCTGATCGCCAAGGACGTCGGCGACCTCACCGCCATCGTCTGCGCGGAGCTGGAGGCGCGCCACGCCAAGCGCACGCCGGTGCTCGATCGCTGGATCGGGAAGTTCCGCGACCGCTTCCGCGCGACCGCCATCGAGGCCGAGGATTTCTGGCTCGACCACGGCCGGGTCAACGTGCGGGCCGAGGACGCCTTCGAGCGCGATCCGGTCAACCTCCTGCGGCTGTTCTGGCTCGCCGACCGGCACAACCTCGCGATCCATCCCGACGCCAAGCGGCTGGCGAGCCGGTCCTTGCGCCTGATCGGCCACGGCTTGCGCGCGGATGCGGAGGCCAACCGCCTGTTCCTCGAGATCCTGACCTCGAAGAACGCGCCCGAATCGGTGCTGCGCCAGATGAACGAGGCCGGGGTGCTCGGCCGCTTCGTCCCGGATTTCGGGCGCATCGTCGCGATGATGCAGTTCAACATGTACCACCACTTCACGGTGGACGAGCACCTGCTGCGCGCGCTGGGCGTGCTCGCCGCGATCGATTCCGGGCGCACCGAGGAGGCGTTCCCCCTGGTCTCGCGGCTCGTCGGCGCGATCCACAACCGCCGGGCGCTCTACGTCGCGATCCTGCTCCACGACATCGCCAAGGGCCGCCCCGAGGACCATTCGATCGTCGGCGCGGCGATCGCGGAAAAACTCTGCCCGCGCTTCGGCCTGACGCCGCTGGAGACCGAGACGGTGGCGTGGCTCGTCGAGCACCACCTGCTGATGTCGATGACGGCCCAGAGCCGCGACCTGTCGGACTCCAAGACCATCGAGAAGTTCGCAGCCGTCGTGCAGACCCTGGAGCGCCTGCGGCTGCTCACGATCCTGACGGTCGCCGACATCACCGCCGTCGGCCCCGGGGTCTGGACCGCGTGGAAGGGGACGCTCATCCGCACCCTCTACGACGAGACCGAGGTGGTGCTGTCGGGCGGCCACTCGGAGTTCGCCCGCACCGACCGCGTGCGCCTGATCCAGATGGGCCTGCGCGAGCAACTGCCCGACTGGTCGTCGGCGGAGTTCGACGCCTACGCCGGCCGCCACAACCAAGCCTACTGGCTGAAGGTCGATGGGCTGCGCCAGTTCAAGAACGCCGGCTTCATCAAGGAGGCGATCGCGGCCGGCCGCACCAGCGCCGTCGACATCGAGACCGATCCCGTCCGCGGCGTCACCGAACTGTCGGTCTACGCGCCGGACCACCCGCGGCTCTTGGCCATCGTCACCGGCGCGTGCGCCGCGACCGGGGGCAACATCGTCGACGCGCAGGCCTTCACCACGAGCGACGGCTTCGCGCTCGACTCGATCTTCATCTCCCGCGCCTTCGAGCGCGACGAGGACGAGATGCGCCGGGGCCGCCGTATCACCACGGCGATCGAGCGCGCGCTCAAGGGCGAGATCCGGATCGCCGACCTCGTGGCCGACAAGCACCCGCCGATGAACGGCCGGGCCAAGACCTTCCTGATCCCGCCGGACGTGGCCATCGACAACGCCCTGTCGAGCCGCGAGACCGTGGTCGAGGTCACCGGCCTCGACCGGCCGGGCCTGCTCTACGAGCTGACCACGTCGCTGAACCGGCTCTCCCTCAACATCACCTCGGCGCACGTGGCCACCTTCGGCGAGCGGGCGGTGGACGTGTTCTACGTCACCGACCTCACCGGCACCCGCGTCACCCAGCCCGACCGGCAGGCCGCGATCCGCAGCGCGGTGATGGAGGTGTTCGCCGGCGACGTGGCCGCGATGAAGGCCGAAGGGCTGGAGGCGCTGGTCGCCGCGCCGCCGCCGCGGGAGGCGTGAGGCCGGATTACCCGCCTCACAGGCCGGAAAACGACAGAATATGCAGAGCAAGTGGCTAGGATGCCGTGTTGCATGCGTTCAAAGCATGCCAAGAGTGTAA
The DNA here is from genome assembly GCF_964242245.1 of uncultured Methylobacterium sp. Lineage (NCBI taxonomy): Bacteria > Pseudomonadati > Pseudomonadota > Alphaproteobacteria > Hyphomicrobiales > Methylobacteriaceae > Methylobacterium > uncultured Methylobacterium sp. Next base: position 19,688 of record NZ_CAXTBY010000045.1, read on the forward strand.
AATGTGGCATACCAGCGAAGCCGATCAGCGCTCATATCGCTCGCATCGCACTGAGCTTTCTGGATGCCCGCCATGACTGTCCTTCTGATGTCCGCCGTTGTTGCCGCCGCCGCCGCCAACGCCGCCCTGGTGTTCGTCGTTGCCGATGTCCTGTCGCCCCGCCGGCAGTCCCAGGCCGGCGCGACCCTGGCGACGGCGGGTAACAGGAACATTCCAGCCCCGATGCGGCTGGCTGCCTGACCGAGCCGCCGCGACGGCTGAAGCCTTCGCCGCGCGATCGACCCCGTCCGGCAGGGGAGGTCCTGGGGACCAGGGCTTCGGAGAGCCGTCCCCGGGCGCGCTCCTCGACGATGCGATGTTCATGGCACCGTCGTGTCTTCGGCAGGGCGGCGCGTTGGACCGTCCGCGTGGTGGACGGGCCGATGGTCGCGGTCGCCGGCTTCCACGACCGGACGAAGATGATCGGCATCTTGGCCTGAACGCCGGCTCCCGCGCTTCGCGCGGTGCGCGGCCCCGCATCCTGAATGCGGCCGGGTTGCGGCTCGGCCGGTGCAGGTCGGGCAGGGCCGCCGACCTCTTCGCTGGCTGCCCGTGATGTCGAGGTGCCGGATGATCCTCCGGCGACCCGGTGTGCGGCTTCAGAGGTGCTCCGCCACGAACCGCTCGGCTGCCGGATCGTCCCCCGAACGCCCGAACGCGTCCCGGAGCATTGGCACGACCGCGCCCGCGTGGCCGGCCACGAGGTAGTTCAGGTCGAGGCCCGCGCGGATGAAGCCGTGGGCGCGCATGTGGGCGAACAGGGTCAGCAGCGGGTTCCAGAACTCGGCCACCTGCACGAGCAGGATCGGCTTGGCGTGCCGGCCGAGCTGCGCCCAGGTGAGCTGCTCGACCAACTCCTCCAGGGTGCCGATGCCGCCCGGCAGCGCGACGAAGGCGTCCGAGCGCTCGAACATCATCCGCTTGCGGGTGTGCATGTCGCCCACCACGACCGTCTCCTGGATGTCGGCCAGCATGTGCTCGCGGGCCTGGAGGAAGTCCGGGATGATGCCGGTGACGTGGCCGCCGCCCGCGAGCACCGCGCGGGCGACGGTGCCCATCAGCCCGACGTCGCCGCCGCCGTAGACCAGCCGCAGCCCGGCCGCGGCGAGCGCGCGGCCCAAGGTTTCCGCCGCCTCGCGGAAGTCCGGATCTCCGCCGAAGCCGGAGCCGCAATAGACACAGACCGTTCTCACCGGAGCCATCCGGCGTCCTCCATCGATCGTCCCGTGAAGCCGCGCACCCGCGAAGACCTGCGATCGCCCAGGCCAAAGTGCTGAATTCGCGGAAGATTCGCCCGCGCGCGGGCGGATCGGCTTGGTGTCTCGGACATGTACGGTAATATGAGCGGAACAGTCGACGGTTTTTCGCGAAGCGGTTCGAGGCCTTCTCGCCGCGCCACGGCCCGAGGCGTCGCGGGAGGGGATGGATCGCCATGACGGCGGAGTTGCGGCGCGGCTTGGCCCTGATGGTCCTCGGGCTCCTCCTCGGGCTCGGGCTCGTCGCCGCCCTGTTCGGCGGTGCGATCCTGAGGCCCGCGGGCGTCCCGAGCGCGCCCGCGGGTGGGCAGGCCGGGCTCGGCGCGCCGTCGCCCGGTGCCGGGGCGCCCGCGCCGACGCCCGATCCGGGCCGGCAGGCGCAGGCCGCGCCGCCGGGCGGAACGCTGCCGGCCGACGCCGCGGCCTCGATCGAGCCGGGCGCCCCGACCTTCGACCTCGTCCGCGTCGAGCCGAACGGCGAGGCCGTCGTCGCGGGGCGGGGGGCGCCGAACGCCGTCGTGGAGATGCTGGTCGACGGCCGCGCCGTGGCCCGCGCCCGCGCCGACGCGAACGGGCAGTTCGCCCTGGTTCCGCCGGCGCTGCCCGTGGGCAGCAGCGAGATCGTCCTGCGCGCGACGACGGCCGACGGGCGCGCGACGCGCTCGCGCGAGAGCGTCGCGGTCGCCGTCTCGCGCACGCGCGACGCCAAGCCGCTCGTGGCGCTCACCGCGCCCGACCGGCCGACGGTGGTGCTGTCCCAGCCGGAGCCCGCCGCGGCGCCGATGGCGAAGGGCGCGGCCACGGCGGCCAGGGACGGCGCCAAGGGGGCCGCCAAGGATACCGCCAAGGGGGCTGCGAAGAGCGCCGCGCCGGTCACGATCGTCAGCGTCGACGCGCAGGAGGGCGGGCGGCTGTTCGTCACCGGCCGCGCCCCGCCCGGCGCGAGCGTGCGGCTCTACCTCAACGACACCCTGATCGCGCCGGGGCGCGCGGGCAGCGACGGCACGGTGACCTTCACGATCGGCAGCGGGGTGAAGGCGGGCGCGTACCGGGTGCGGGTCGATCAGGTCGAGGCGGGCTCGGGCAAGGTCCGGGGCCGCGCCGAGGTGCCGTTCGCGGTGCCCGAGCCGGTCGCGGTCGCGGCCAAGCCCACGGGACGCGACGCGGCGTTCCTGGCGCCGCCCGCCGCGCTGCCCTCGCTCGACGGGCGGGCGGTGCCGGTCGCACCCGCCGGGAGCCCGACGCCCGCGGCGGTCGAGCCGGCCGCGGGCGGCGTGTTCGTCGCCGCGGTCACGACGGCGCGGATCAGCCGCGGCGAGAGCCTGTGGCAGATCAGCCGGCGCCTCTACGGCCGGGGCGACCGCTACACGGTGATCTACGATGCCAACCAGCAGCAGATCCGCAACCCGGACCTGATCTATCCCGGCCAGCTCTTCATCCTGCCGGGGGAGGACGCGAAGGCGGGCCTGAAGGCCGGCGGCCGCGGCTGAGGGTGTCTGAGGGGCCCCCGCGGCCCCATATGCGAGGTCCAGACGACGATCCCCGGACCCTTCAATGACAACCGAACCCGCGGCCGGCGCGACCGGGCCGCAGGCCCGCCCGCCCGTCGCGCGCCCCGGCCTCGTGGCCACCTACCGCCGCCTGTGGCCCTACCTGTGGCCCTACGGCCGGCCGGACCTGCAGCGGCGCGTGTTCCTGGCGCTCAGCCTGCTGCTGGTGGCCAAGCTCGCGACGATGGTGACGCCCTTCACCTTCAAGTGGATCACCGACGCGCTCGTCGCCGCGGCCGGCGGCAAGGGGGAGGCGATCCCCACCGGCCTCTTCGCCGCGCCGATGGCGTTGATCGCCCTCTACGGCCTGTCGCGGATCGTCATGGCCGGGCTGACGCAGGCGCGCGACGGGCTGTTCGCCAAGGTGGCGATGCACGCCGTGCGGCGCCTCGCCTTCCAGACCTTCGCGCACATGCACCGGTTGAGCCTGCGCTTCCACCTGGAGCGCAAGACCGGCGGGCTGACCCGCGTGCTGGAGCGCGGGCGCTCCGGCATCGAGGAGCTGTCGCGCCTGATGGTGCTGACGCTGGTGCCGACGATCGTCGAGTTCGCGCTGGTGCTCGGCGTGCTCGCCTGGGAGTTCGACTGGACCTACTCGGCCGTCGTGTTCGCGATGGTCGCGGCCTACCTCGGCTTCACCTACAAGGCGACCGAGTGGCGGATCGCGATCCGCCGCCGGATGAACGACTCGGACACCGACGCCAACGGCAGGGCGGTCGATTCGCTTCTGAACTACGAGACGGTGAAGTATTTCGGCGCCGAAGCCCGCGAGGCGTCGCGCTACGACGGCTCGATGGCGAAATACGAGAAGGCCTCGACGCAGACCTACGTGTCGCTGGCCGTGCTCAACGCGGGCCAGGCGGTGATCTTCACGCTCGGCATGAGCGCGGTGATGTGGCTCGCCGCCCGCGACATCCTGGCCGGGCGCACCACGATCGGCGGCTTCGTGCTCGCCAACACCATGCTGGTGCAGCTCTCGATGCCCTTGAACTTCATGGGCATGATCTACCGCGAGATCAAACAGGCGTTGATCGACATCGACGACATGTTCCGCATCCTCCACCGCAACCCGGAGATCGCCGACAGGCCCGGCGCTCCGGCGCTCCGCGTCGGCCAGGCCGCGCTGCGCTTCGAGGACGTGGCCTTCGCCTACGGTCCCGACCGGCCGATCCTGCGCGGCGTCTCGTTCGAGGTCGCCTCGGGGCAGACGGTGGCGATCGTCGGGCCGTCGGGCGCCGGCAAGTCGACGCTCTCGCGGCTGCTGTTCCGGTTCTACGAGCCGCAAGGGGGCCGCATCCTGATCGACGGGCAGGACATCGCCGCGGTGCGCCAGGACAGTTTGCGCGCGGCGATCGGCATGGTGCCGCAGGACACGGTGCTGTTCAACGACACGATCGGCTACAACATCCGCTACGGCCGCTGGGACGCCACCGAGGCCGAGGTGCGCGACGCCGCCCGGCTCGCCCAGATCGACCGCTTCATCGAGAGCCTGCCGCAGGGCTACGACACGCCCGTGGGCGAGCGCGGCTTAAAACTCTCGGGCGGCGAGAAGCAGCGGGTGGCCATCGCCCGCACCATCCTGAAGAGCCCGCCGATCCTCGTCCTCGACGAGGCGACCTCGGCGCTGGATTCGTTCACGGAAGCGCACATCCAGGACGCGCTCGACCGGATCGCGAAGGGCCGCACCACGCTCGTCATCGCCCACCGCCTCTCAACGGTGGTGAACGCCGACGAGATTTTGGTGCTCGACCACGGCCGCATCGTCGAGCGGGGTAGGCACGCCGAGTTGTTGGCGCAGGACGGCGTCTACGCGGCGCTGTGGAACCGCCAGCGCGAGGCGGATGCGGCGCGGGCGGCGCTCAGGCGCGCGGAGGAGGAAGCCGACCGCGCGCGCGTAACTCCGGCTCGTGTGGTGCGGGGGGAGGCTGTGTTGGTGGAGTAAAAAACTACCAGCCTACATGTGCAAACCCGACGATTCGCAGGGTCGCCCTACAAGACAACCTGACGGAGGATGCTACCATACCCACCCGAATCATCCAATCTAATGGCTGGCTTGCTCGTTTCGGCTGATGAAGCAATGAGGATCTCGTGGCCATCGCAGTTAATCTAGACGCTCTTGTTCCTCGCGAAGATTTTGAGGCCGTTTCCGTCAACGATGATGCGCCAGTCCAGCAAACTGTCTCGATCCGAGACTTCGAGCCAGGCGCTTTCTTTTACAACGCGCTTCGTAAGCCAGATTTTCAGCGCGAGACGGCTGAATGGGACGCGAAGCGCGTTGCAGGTCTAGTTAGGACCTTTATTGATGGCGACCTAATACCAGCAGTAATTTTATGGAAACATCGCGAATATCTGTTTGTTATTGATGGTAGCCACCGGCTCAGTGCGCTTATTGCTTGGGTTCATGATGATTATGGCGATGGGGCCGCCTCGCAGAAATTTTTTGGGCACTCATTACCACCTGAGCAGCAGGAACACGCGAGCCGCGTTCGTACGCTAGTCAATAAAGAGATTGGCTCCTACGCTGTACATGTTGAGGCAGCGCGTAATCCTGACGGTTACGGTCCTGACATCGTTGCACACAGTCGTGCGCTTGGCAGCCGCGTGCTGAGCCTCCAATGGGTTCGCGGGGATGCCACGAAGGCTGAAGGGTCATTCGCGCGTATTAATCAACAGGCAGCTCAGATAACTCCACAAGAATTACAGCTAATAAAAGGTCGTAGATTTCCAAATGTGATGGCTGCTCGGGCGATAATTAGACGTGGAACAGGGCATCAATATTGGTCTACCTTTTCCGGCGGTGTTCAGAGAGAGCTAAAGAAGGTAGCCGTCGAGTGCCACTCTATTTTTTTTGAGCCAAACCTCAAATATCCAATAAAAAATCTGAGTCTTCCGGCTGGCGGGTCGGTGTACGCTTCACCGACATTGCGAATGATTTATGATTTTATCAATCTAAGTGTTGGCCCTCATGACGACGAAATTGATACTGACGGCTATAAGGCAATTAAATTTTTGAAGAGAACGCGTCGCGCTGCGCAGCTGATGCTTAGCAATGCCCCAGCTTCACTTGCTTTGCATCCAGCAGTTTATTTTTACAGCTGGACAGGTAAGCAACAACCGATCTTGTTGCTTGCTATGTCAGAGATAATTATTGACTATGACCGCAGAAAGAAGCTAAATGAATTTATTAGTTTGCGCGGCCGCCTTGAAGATTTCATCATGCAGCACAGGACACTGCTTAATCAGATAGTGCGTAAATTTGGCACGAAAGATTCTGGGCGTTCGCACCTAATAGATTTCTATAAACATGTATTGGCAAGCATATCTGCAAACATGGATGATGAAAATATCATAAATAGTCTGACGACAAACAAACAATTTACCTATCTTCAGCCCGCTGAAAATCCTTATTCGGGCGTTTCACCAACCCGGTACTCGACACAAGTCAAATCTGGCTTAATGATCACTACCTTACTTGAGCACGCTCCCAAATGTGCGGTCTGTAATGGGTTGGTGCCATCACAGGGTGTTTCAATTGATCATCGTATTCCGATGTCCCAAGGAGGTAACTCCGACCTATCAAATTTGCAGTTGACACATCCTTACTGTAACACTGGGGTGAAGGAAAGTGCTCGACGGAATACTTCTACAATCTCTTAGAGCCTGTTTGAGCGGCTGATCTCAGGCAGGATTGTTGAGAGCGTTGGC
>NZ_CAXTBY010000046.1:0-26185 GCF_964242245.1 uncultured Methylobacterium sp.
AGGCCGACCTCCTGGGCGATCCCGCTCATGACGTCGTAGATCTCGTAGAACTTCGGCATCTTGGGCTTGGCCGTCGAGACTTCGAGCGTCGACTGCATCGCGCCGTAGAGGGTGGCGTTGGCGCTGCCCTTGATCGCCGGCGCGGCCCAGGAGCTTTCACGGATCGGCACGCCGCCCTCGCCCATGGCGATCAGCTTGTCCTGCTGCTTCTTGTCGGCGAGCCACTGCAGGAACAGGAAGGTCGGCTCCGGGTTCTTGCTGGCCGCGCTGATCACCGTGACCGAAGGTTCGGCCTCCGCGAAGCGGTTCTTCTCGCGGCCCTTCTTCACCGGAACGGTGGCGTAGACGAACTTCCCGGCGAGCGGCGACACGCCTTTCCTGTCGACGCCGAGCACGAAGTCCGACCACGCGATCGTCTGCGCGGCGATGCCGTTGCCCATCACCGTCGGCACGTCGACCAGCGAGTATTCGGCGATGCCGGGCGGCGCGAACTTCCAGAGTTGTGCCCACATCCTCAGCGCCGCAACGGTTTCCGGGCTGTCGAAGATCGCCTTGCCGGACGCGTCGATGAGGTCGCCGCCGTAGTTCTTGACGAAGTTGGTCCAGAGCGTCGGGAAGGTCGAGCCGCCCTTGATGCCTTCGAGCACGATCCCGTAGAAGTCGCTTTCGAGCGGCTTGCCGGCGAGCATCGCGCCCTTCCTGCGGGTGAAGAACTCGGCGATGTCGCGCATCTCTTCCATCGTCTTCGCGGGCGCCAGATCGTAGCCGTACTTCGCCTTGAACGTTTTCATCTCGTCAGGGTTTGTCAGCAGGTCGGCACGGGTCCAGTAGACTTGGTTGTAATTCCAGTTGATGAAGGCGTACTGCTTGCCCTTGCTGAAGGCGGCGGTCTTGTACGGCAACTGGATGAAGTCCGCGGCGTCGAGGCCGGGGTTCGACAGCTTGGCGTTCGCCACCAGGTCGTCGATCGGTCGGATCGCGTCGGCCGAGATCATCGGTCCGAGCTGGAAACCGTGCAGCATGACGGCGTCGTAGTAGCCGCGGCCGGACAGCATGTCCGCCTGCCCCTTGTTGATGACCTCGAAGTGGTTGAGCAGTTCCCACTCGACCTTGATGCCGGTCTCGTTCTCGAACTCCGGCACGATCTTGGACAGCGTCTCCTGGAGCGGCGTGATCTCGTCGAGAACCCGGATCGTCGCGCCCTTGTAGGGCGCGCCGGCCGCGGCGTAGGAGAACTCGGCCGCCGAAAGCGGCGTGCCCCCGAGCAGAACGGCGGCGGAGACCGCGGCCGCCACGATGCGAACAGACGTCATGTTCCAGTCTCCTGTCTTCGCGCCCGCGACCGGTTGATCCGGCGGGCCGCTTTTCCATAAAAGCCGCCGTGTCAGGCGGTCGCCGTCGGCAGGGCACGTCCGGTGTCGGCGTCGAACAGCGCCAACGCTCCCTCCGGACAGACGAGCCCCGCCGCATCCCCGATGCGCGCGGGACATCCCCCGCGCGCCTTGATCTTGATCCGCGCGCCGTCGGCGACGCTGAAGGTGACGATCTCGTGCTTGCCGAACGGCTCGTGCGCGTAGATCTCGCCGTTCGCCGCACCGGGCGCACCGGCTGCCGTCAGGCTCAGCGCGTCGGCGCGCAGGCCGAGCGACACCCGGCCGCTCGCGCTGCGCCGCGCCACCGCCGCGACCCGCGCGGGCAGGGCGAGCCGCATGCCCGCCCGCACGAAGAGGGTCTCCTCGCCGCTGTGCTCCAGCGCGCCGGCGAGGACGCTCATCGGCGGGTCGCCGATGAGCTTGGCGACGGTGACGCTCGCTGGCCGGAGCCACACGTCCTCCGGCGTCCCGATCTGCTCGATCCGGCCCTTGTCGAGGACCGCGACGCGGTCGCCGACCGACAGGGCTTCGAGCCCGTCCGGCGTCGCCCAGATCGATGGGCTGGACCGGCTCATCAGCTTCCGGCGGATCGCGGCGCGAAGCTTGTGCCGGAGCTTGGCGTCGAGATGGGAGATCGGCTCGTCCAGCAGCAGCACGCTCGGCTCCTGCACGAGCGCGCGGGCCAGGGCCGCCCGCTGCTTCTGCCCGCCCGAGAGCGCCGACGGCAGGCGGTCGGCGAGATGGGCGATCTCGAGAAGCGTCAGCACCTCCTCGACCAGCGCGCCGTGGTCGGACCGCTTCAGCACGCTGCCCGGCGCCCGGAGCGGCGACAGGACGTTGCCGCGCACGTCCAGGTGCGGGTAGAGCGCGTAGGACTCGAACATGAAGGCGACGCGTCGTTTGCCCGGGGGCCTGTCGGTCACGACCTCGCCGCCGAGGCGCACCGCGCCGGCGTCCGGACGCTCTAGCCCGGCGACGAGCCGGCACAACGTGGTCTTGCCGGCGCCCGACGGGCCGGTCACGGCCAGAATCTCACCGGGCGCGACGGACAGGGTCACGCCGTCGACCGCGACCTTGCCATGGAACGCCTTGCGGACGCCCGAGAGCGCGAGGCCGTGCGCGCGGCTCACGACGTCGCCTCCACGTTGCGCTCGCTCACCCGGTCGAACAGGTGCAGCCGTTCGGGCAAGAGCACGACCGCGACCCGGTCGCCCGGCCGGAACGCCGCCGGCCCCGGAACCTCGACCCCGATCGCGACGTCGGGCGCCGCGAACGGCGACAGGATGAGGCTGTCGGCATCGCCCCGGCTTTCGCGGTAGCGCACCGTCGCGTCCGCGGGACGGCCCTCGCCCTCCCGTTCGATCGCGACGTGCTCCGGCCGCACGCCCACGGTCAGCTCGCCCGAACGGCCCGCGAGCAGCCGGGCGCGGCGCGGATCAACCGGGAACGCGCGGCCCAGCGCCGCGATGCGAACGGCGCCGCCTTCCCCTTCCACGCGGCCGGGGAGCATGTTCATCGGCGGCTCGCCGATGAAGTTCGCCACGAAGACGTTGGCCGGGCGCTCATAGAGGGCTGCCGGCGTGCCGACCTGCTGGAGCACGCCGTGGTGCATCACCGCGATGCGGTCGACCATCGCGGTCGCCTCGGTCTGGTCGTGGGTCACGAGGATCGACGTGATGCCCCGGGTCTTCTGCAGCCGCTTGATCTCGGTGCGCAGCGTCACCCGCTGGTCGCCGTCGAGATGCGACAGCGGCTCGTCGAACAGGATGAGGCGCGGGTCCCGCACCAGCGCCCGGCCGATGGAGATGCGCTGCATCGCGCCGCCGGAGAGGCCCTGCACCGGGCGGTCCGCCATGTCACCGAGATCGAGCAGCGCCAAGGCGTCGTCGACGCGGACGACGGCCTGGGCCCGCGCCATGCCGCGGGCGACCAACGGAAACGCGATGTTCTCGCGCACCGTCATGCGGGGGTAGAGGCCGTAATCCTCGAACACCATGGCGATGTTGCGCGCGCCGGGAGCGAGGCGCGAGACGGGCTCGTCGTTAAAGAAGATCTCACCCCCCGACAGCGATTCGAGGCCGGCGGCCATCTTGAGCGTCGAGCTCTTGCCGCAGCCCGACGGCCCGAGCAGCGCCAGCATCTCGCCGTCGGCGCAATCGAGGTTCAGGTCGGCCACGGCCGGCGTCGGCACCCCGGGGTACCGCTTCGACACCGACTGGAACCGCACCAACGTCATCCGTATGCCTTCTGTCCGCGTGGTGAAGGATCGCCGCTCTCGACGGCGTCCGTTGCTCGGTGTCCGTTCAGGCTAATTTCGAAGAAAAACCCTGCATTTGACAGACCTGAATTTCCTGTCTCCCAAGATTTCTTCTTGGGAGGCGGCTCAGATCGGCGCAGAAACGCAAATTGTTCGATGCCAGGTTTCCAGATGGGCACTTAAGATTGGCGGGGTGTGGTTGCGGCCATCGAAGGTCGGCCTGCGAACGTCGCGTACCAAGCCGTTGCCGCCGGTCGTTCCTTCCGCCAATCGATGTCGGGGAACCGGAAGTCGAGGTATGCAAGAGCGCAGCCGGTCGCGATCGCGCCGATATCGATCGACCCGCCGAAGCCTGCCGCCGACGCCTCGATCCGGTCGAGGGCGGCGGTGATCTTGGCGATTTGGCCGGCGTCCCACGCGTCCCAGCGCAGGTGTACCGGCCTTAAAGTCCGCTCGTAGCGGGTCAGCAGCGCGGCATCGAGCAAGCTGTCGGCCAGTGCCTGCCGCGCCAGGGCGGACCAGCGCGCCGGCCCTTCCGCGGGGAACAGGCGCGGACCCGGGGCGCGCGCGTCGAGGTACTCGCAGATCACGCGACTGTCGAAGAGGACGCCGTCCTCCGTCACGAGAGTCGGGATCTTGCCTAAGGGGTTGTGGACGGTCGTCTCCGCGTCGCGCCCGGTCGGGGAGGCCTGGACGGGCACGACCTCGATCGCGTCCGCGAGGCCGACCTCGTGCGCGGCGACGAGCACCTTGCGGACGTAGGGCGAGGTCGGGGCGTAGAGCAGCTTCACCGTTGCGGCTCCGATCGTGGCGATCCGTGCGCCGTGCCTGCGCAGGATGGGTGCGCCGTGGCTCGGATCATGGCTCCCGGCCCCCGGCGCCGATCGCGCGACGCCGAGGGCCTCGCTATGGCGGCACCGCCCCGAGAGGTCGTCGGCGCCCCGGCGTGGCGCAACCAAACGCCTGGACGGGTCAGTGCCGACGGGGCGGATGCAGCCTGATCCGGGATGAGGGTCACGCCGCGGCCTCCGTCTCGGCGGGAAAGGCGACGAGGCCGCTTGCCGGGAGCACGATGCCGACGGGAGAGCCGGGGGCATGGGTCGCGAGGGTGCCCTGGCCGGGAATCCGCGCGAGCACGCGTCCGGCCCCGCCCTCGGCAAGATCCGCATGCACGTCGATGAAGGCCCCCTGGTACACGAGCGCGGTCACACGCGCCCGGAGGGACCCCGGTTCGCCCGCGGCACAGAGCCGGACGTGGTCGGGGCGCACGAACACGTCCACCGCCGCTCCGGCTGCCGAGCCGACGAGCGCGCCCGCTTCGACCGGCCGCCGCACGTCGCCGATGGCGACCGTCGCCCGGTCGCCGGCGATCGCCTCGATCCGGCCCGGCAGCACGGTCGCGTCGCCGATGAAGCCGGCCACGAAGCGGTCCTGCGGATGGCGATAGATCGCGTCCGGGGTGCCGACCTGCCGGATGCGCCCCTGCGACATCACCGCGATGCGGTCCGACAGGCCGAGCGCCTCGCCCTGGTCGTGGGTCACGAACACCGTCGTCACGCCGAGGCGGCGCTGGATCTCCTTCAACTCGACCTGCATCGCGCCGCGCAGGCTCTTGTCCAGCGCCGAGAACGGCTCGTCGAGGAGCAGCACCTTCGGCCGGATCACCAGGGCGCGGGCGAGCGCGACGCGCTGCTGCTGACCGCCCGAGAGCTGCCGCGGGCGCCGGTCGCCGAGGCCGGCGAGCTTCACGAGGTCGAGGGCGTGCGCCACCCGCTCGGCGATCTCGGCCTTGCCCAGGCCGCGCACGCGCAGGCCGTAGCCGACGTTCCCGGCGACGCTCATGTGCGGGAACAGGGCGTAGTTCTGGAACACGATGCCGATCCCGCGCTCGCAGGCCGGCGTCTCGGTCACGAGGTCGCCGTCGATGAAGATCTCGCCGCCATCCGCGTCGAGGAAGCCGGCCATGAGGTTCAGGAGGGTGGTCTTGCCGCAGCCCGACGGCCCGAGCAGCGTCAGGAACTCACCCTGCTCGACCTTCAGCCACGTCTCCTCCAGCGCGGCGACGCTTCCGAACCGTTTGACCACGCCGTCGAGCCGGACGGCCGGCGCGGGCCGCGGCGCCGGGGCAGGCGCGGCGGACGGGGGCTTGAGGTCAGCGAGCCTGCTCGACATTCAGCACCTTGCCGAGACCGAGGAACGTGTTGGCGAGCGTCAGGAGCGCCGCGGTGATCGCGATGTAGAGGACCGAGATCGCGGCCAGGGTCGGGTCGGCGAATTCCCGGACGTAGCCGTACATCGCCACCGGCAGCGTCTGCGTGGCTTGCGCGGTCACGAACAGCGAGGCCGTGAGCTCGTTGAAGGACAGGATCGCGGCAAACAGCCAGCCGGTCGCGAGCCCGGGCGCGAGGAGCGGCAGCGTGATCGTCATGAGCACCCGGCTCGGGGAGGCCCCCAGGCTGCCGGCGGCGAGTTCCAGACGCTCGTCGATGTTCTGGAGCGAGATGAAGACGCTGCGGATCACGAAGGGCAGCACGACGATGACGTGGGTCAGGACCACGACGGGGTAGCCTCGTCCGAGACCGAGGCCGATCGCGAGGATCAGCAGGCCGAGCCCGATCGTGAAATGCGGCACGATCAGCGGCGAGAGCAGCACCCCCTCGATTAGACCCTTCCACCGGAACGGGTAGCGCTTCAAGGCGATGGCGAAGCCGGTGCCGATCAGGAGGGCGAGGCTTGAGGCCCACGGAGTCACGGTCAGGCTGTTCTGCAGCCCGGTCCGGAAGTCGCGGTAGGTGAGGGCACGCGTGAACCAGCGGGTCGAAACGGCCGTCGGCGGGAAGCTCAGGATGGCGCGGTCGTTGAAGGCCGCGATCGCCACAACGAAAGCGGGCAGGATCACGAAGCCCAGGATCAGCCCGACGGCGATCTTGCCGGCGATCGAGAGGAGGCGGGCGGCGGGACGGCGGCGCATCTCAGTGCGCCGCCCAGTCTTCGAAGGGCCGGAAAGCCCGGCGCACGCCCAACATCACGATGAGCGCCAGCCCGAGGCCGGCGAGGCTCAGCGTGGCGGCGAAGGGAAAATTGAACGACGACAGCCCGAGTTGATAGACCAGGGTCGAGACCACGCTCACCTTGCCCCCGCCGATGATCTGCGGCGTCGCGAAGGCGCTGAAGGTCCAGGCGAAGGCCGTGGTGAACCCGGCCACCACCCCCGGCATCGACAGCGGCAGGGTGACGGTCAGGAAGGCGCGGACCGGCCCGGCGCCGAGGCTCTCGGCGGCCTTCTCGTAGTCCCGGTCGATATGCGACAGGGCGGCCGCGAGCATGATCACCATCACCGGCAGCGTGACGTGGACCAGCGCCAGGACGACGCCGGACTCGGTGAACAGGAACTGGATCGGACGGTCGATCAGCCCGCTCTTGGTCAGCGCCGCGTTGAGGAAGCCGGTGTTGCCCAGCACGACCGTCCAGGCGTAGGTCCGCACCACCTCTCCGAGGAACAGCGGCGTCACGGCGGTGACCAGGATGAAGGACTTGAGGGCGACCGAGTTGGTCCGCACCAGCGCGTAGGCCACGGGGTAGCCGACGATCAGCGTGAACAACGCCGTCTCGAAGCAGATCATCACCGTGTCGCGGTAGGCACGCAGGAAGATCGGCCGCGTCAGTTCCGAGAAATTCTCCCAGGTGAAGCCGCCGACATCGAGAGAGCCCGGCTGGTAGGCACGGAAACTGTCTTGCAGGATCGCCGCCAGCGCGAACGTGATCACCGCTGCCACGAGGATGGCGGGCGTCACGAACAGGGCCAGGAAGGGTCTGCGGTGCATCGGATGCCTCGCGATGGGGCGTGCCTGGGCAGGCTCGATCTCACCGACGACGCGGCCGAGACCGGGCCACGTTACTACTTCGCCATGATGTTTTCAGTGAACCACTTCCGCCACGCCGCGGTCATCTGCGCGCGTAGTCTCGGATCGATGAGGATGGCCTCCTTGCTCCATTGTTCGGGCGTGGTGAACACGCCGGGAAGCTTTGCGATCTCCGGATCGATCTTCGCGTTGGTGACCGTCGGGCTGCCCTTCTTCATCGCGGCGATTTTCGCCTGCACGCCCGCATCGAGGGCGATGTCGATGAACTTGTAGGCCAGATCCGCCTTCTTCGAGCCGGTGTTGATCGCGACCGTATCAACGCCCAGCACGCCGCCCTCCTTGGGGATCACGACGGTGATCGGCACGTCCTGTGCCTTCATATAATAGGCGTTCATCGTCAGCACGACCTGGACCGGGGTCTCGCCCGTGGCGATGAGTTGCTGGCTGTTGGCGTCGTTGGTGTAGAACGCCTTGAAGTTCGGCTTCAGCGCCTCGAGCTTCTGCTGTCCCTTCTCCCAATGCGCCGGGTCGCCGCCCGCCAGGATCGCCGAGACGGCGATGATGTGGCTCGGGTCGAAGTCGGGCGCGGCCAGGCTGTTCTTCAGCCGTGGGTCCCAGAGGTCGGCCCAGGACGAGAAGGTCATGCCCTTCGGCGCGAGGTCCGGGCGATAGCCGATGGTGTAGACGTAGCCCCAGGTGCCGAGGTGGTAGGGGCTCACCCGCGCGGGCTCGACGAGGTTCCTGGCGTTCGGAACCCTGGCGAGGTCGAGGGTCTCGAACAGGCCGTCATTGGCGTAGAGCCAGCCGACATGCGCGGTGGTGAAGGTCACGTCGCTCTCCGGCGAGCCCTTCGAGAGCTTGGCCTTGTTGAGGCGGTCGATGGTCCCGCCGGTGACGTATTCGACCTCGGCGCCGGTCTCAGCCTTGAACTTGGCCGCGATCGTCTCGTCGATCAGATCGCGGAAGCTGCCGCCCCAGGTGCTGACGACCAGCGTCTCGGCGGCGGCGGCCGAGCCGGCGGACGCGAGCACAGCGGCGAGGATGGCGGCTGTCAGATGGCATCTCACGCCCTGTCTCCTTACTCGAACGCGACGTTCTGAGCGTAGCAATGGACGTGCCATTTGCAGGAAAATCTTGCTCAAATCTTTTATTCCACTTTGATAGCTCTCCGTAGTGCAAACATGAAAAGGCATTCGCGGCACATGCGATACCGCAGATGTGCACGTTCGATGAAACTATAGTTCCGGCATCGATCCAAATGTGAAGTCCGGATCGCCGCAGATGGAACCCGCCGCTCAGCTCGGCGTCAGGACCCGGTCGGACAGGCCGGCCGAGTTGCGAACGAAATCGAGAGGACCGGAGAAGTCGAAGCTGTTGTAGACCGCCGCCAGATGGTTGAAGTGCGGGGCCTGGGCGAACTGGACGAAGGTCAGCCGGTGACCGGCATAGTCCGAGTTCAGCAGATCGCGGGCGAAGGCCAGGAGCTTGCGCCGGTCGTCGGCCTGCCACTGGTCGTTGAGGCTGTAGAACTTGTTCAGCCACTGGCCGGAGCCCGAAGCCTGGAAGGCGTCGGCGTTCGGCGTGATGCAGATCTGGCCGCCGCAGAGTTCGCGCGCGATGTGCATCATCGCCGGCAGTTGCGAGCAGGCGAAGACGCGGCCGGCGTAGAGCATCGATTGCTGCGGCATGAGCAGGCCGCCGGGGCTCGGCTCGGCCATGGCGATGGCGGCGGTGAGGTGGGCGTTGATGCCCTCGCGGTAGCAGACGAGGTCGGCGAGCTTCTCCCGGACCGATTGCAGCTTGTCGAGGCCGGTCTGCTTGGCGTTCCACATCGCCGCGCCGATCATCATGTCGGCGGTGTAGAGCAGGCGCAGGACGTAAGGGAACGCCGAGTAGCGGTGCAGCGTCGCGCGCACGTGCTGGGCGGCCTTGGTGTGGCGGTAGAAGAACACGTCCTCCCACGGGATCAGCACGTCGTCGAACACCACCAGCGCCTCGACCTCGTCGAAGCGGTTGGCGAGCGGGTAGTCCTCGGGGCTGGTGCGCCCTGCAAAGCCCGCCCGGCAGATGTGCTTCACGCCCGGCGCGCCCATCTTGACGATGCAGCCGACGGCGTAGTCCGAGAGCGCGTCGTTGGCCCAGGCGCCGACCGTCGGCTTCAGGAAAGCCTGGTCGGCGTAGGCCGACGCGGTCTCGTACTTGGCACCGCGGATGACGATGCCGGCATCGGTCTCGCGGGTGACGCGGACCATCATGTCCGGGTCCTGGTCCTGCGGCGGGCGGCCGCGGTCGCCCTTCGGATCGGTGTTGGCCGAGACGTGGAAGACGTCGTTCTCGATCACCATGCGGATGTGGCGGTCGATGTTGTCGGCAAAGCGCGGGTCGATCTCGGCGAGCACGTTGCGGCCGTCCATCAGCGACCACATCTCGCCGACGGTCTCGTCGCCGACGCGGGTGACCACGCCGCCGACGTCCTTCAGGACGAGGTCGATCGCCGTCGTCTTGTCCGCCCAGTCCTTCTTCTCGCGCGGCGGCCGGTAGAAGATCGGGCTGCGCTGGTTGTCCTCGATGTAGGTCAGGCGGTCCTGGAAGGCCGCCTCGTGCTGCATGTCGTACATGCGCGCGCGCACGTCGATGATCGGCTTCAGCGTCGGGTGGCTGGTGATGTCGCGGACGCGCTCGCCGTCGATCCAGACCTCGCGGCCGTCCCTGAGGCCCTCGCGATAGGTTTGCCCGCTGCGGATCATGCGCTCTCTCCGTACTCGCGGGATAACCTTAGCGCCGGGGCCGGGCCTCGATAAAATACGATTTGAGGAAGCCGTTGGATCAGGAAATCTGATCCAACGGCGGAGCGCTCAATAGCCGCGCGCGAGGTCGATCCGGTGGAGCGGTGCTAGGCCGTGTCGCACGCGGACGATGTTGTCGGCGACCTGCCGTGCGGCCGAGGCTGGGATCGCCACCGAGGCGAGGTGGGGCGTGATCAGGACGTTCGGCAGCGTCCAGAGCGGATGATCCCGGTCGAGGGGTTCGCGCGCGAACACGTCCAGCGTCGCCCCGCCGAGACGGCCCGAGGCCAGGGCGTCGACGAGGGCGGCCTCGTCGACGATCGCGCCGCGGGCGACGTTGATCAGCTTGGCGCCTGCCGGCAGCGCGGCGAGTTCGCCGGGACCGAGCAGCCCGCGGGTCTCCGGGGTGAGCGGCAGCATCACGACGAGGATTTCGATCTCTGCCAGGAAGGCATCCAGGGCTTCGCGCCCGGTATAGCACGCTACGTCCGGAAGATGCTTCTGCGAACGTGCCCAGCCGCGCACCGAGAACCCTTGTCGGGCAAGCTCGATCGCGGCCGCACCACCGAGTTCGCCGAGACCGAGCACGCCGACGCGGATCTCACGCGCTTCCCGAGGGTGGACGTAGTGCCACCGCGCCTCGCGCTGGGCCACGTCGAAGGCCGGGATGTCGCGCGCGTAGCGCAGCACGGCGAACAGGACGTAATGGCTCATCATCCGGGCCATCTCCGGATCGGACAACCGGGTGATCGGCACGTCCGGAAGGTCGTCGCGACCGGCAAGCGCATCCGCCCCCGCGCCCAGGATGGTGACGAGGCGAAGCGCCGGATAGCGCGCGAAAAATCCGTGCGGCGGCTTCCAGATCAACGCGTAGCGCACGGCGCCGGGCTCGGCCGCGTCCGGCGCCCGAACGCAGACGTCCGGCAGGATCGCCTCGATCGTGTCCCGCCACGGTCCGATCGGATCGACGGCGCTCGCGAAGACGAGGGTTTCGGTAGCCATCAGGTTGCGGCGTCGCGCACGAGGGTCGCGGCGGCGGTGATCGCCAACTCGTAGCCGAGGCCGCCGAGGCCGGCGACGATGCCGGTGGCCGCCTTCGAGACGAAGGAGTGGTGGCGGAAGGGCTCGCGCTTCCAGATGTTGCTCATGTGCGCCTCGATGATCGGCCCCGGAAAGGCCAGCAGCGCGTCGAGGATCGCCACCGACGTGTAGGTCAGGCCGGCCGCATTGATGATCAGCCCGTCCGCGTGCCCCCGCGCCTCCTGAATCCAGTCGATCAGCACGCCCTCGTGGTTGGACTGGCGGAAGTCGAGGGCGACCCCGAGGCTCTCCGCGTGCCGCTCGCAGCGGGCCTTCAGGGCCGGGAAGCTCTCGCGTCCGTAGGTGCCCCCCAGGTCGAGGCCGTAGAGGTTGGCGTTCGGGCCGTTGAGGAAGACGATGGATGTCGCGCTCATGGAGTCCTTCGTCGTGTCAGGTCCGCGGAATCCAGCGCTCGGTGGCGGGCGCCACCATGCCGGGGATGTAGGCGTTGGAGATGAAGGCTCGGCAGTGCGTCTCGAACGCCTCGACGAGACGCGAGCGGGTGAGCTGCCGCAGCCGCGCGAGCCCGATCCGCATCGGCCGATGCTCCCCGGCCAGCCGCACGCGGACGAGCCGCTTGCCGTCCAGCGCCTGCTCCGAGCGCGGGCGCACGTTGGACAGGGTGTAGCCGTAGCCGTTGGCCACCATGGTCCGCACCACCTCCTGGTGGGCGGAGCGGGCGGCGATCGACGGCTGGAGCCCGTCCTTCATGAACAGCGCGAGGAAGTATTCGCGGCTGAGCGGCAGGTCGAGCAGGATCATCGGCTCTCCGACGAGGTCGGTCATCGCCACCGCCGGGCGCCGCGCGAACGGATGGGCCTCGCCCACCAGCACGTGCGGCGGAAGGTCGGCGAGCGCCGTGAACTGGATGTCGTCCGGAACCTGGAGGTCGTAGGTGAGGGCGACATCCGTCTCCGAGCGCCGCAGGCCGGCGATGAGCTGCTCCTGGTCCCCCTCGACGTGCCGGATGCGGGTGGCCGGAAAGGCGGTGGTGAAGGCGTGGGCGAGTTCCGGCACCAGCATCGGTGCCAGCGTCACCATGCAGCCGAGCGAGAGCGGCCCGCGCACCTGTCCGCCGGCCTCGGAGGCCAGGGTGTACAGCCCTTCGGCCTGTGCGATCAGCGCCTTCGCCTCGCGCAGCACGTCCCGACCGACCGGCGTCAGCGAGAGCCCCTGCGCGTGGTGCCGCACGAAGAGCTGCACCTGTAGTTCCTTCTCCAACTGCGAGATCGCGGTCGAGATCGACGGCTGCGAGATGTGGATGCGCTCGGAGGCGAGCGTGATGCTGCCGGTTTCCCCGGCGGCGATGAAATACTCGAGTTGACGCAGAGAGAAGCGCATTGGCCTTGTCCAGCGCCTCGCGCACGCGTCCGGAACGCATCGCAGTCAGAGATCGCCCGGCACGCCGTAGCTCGGAGCCGACGACGGGTCGAGGGCGCGGGTGACGTAGGCGTCGAGCTGCGGCCGGTAGACCGCCCAGAGGTCCGCGAGCGCGGCGATCGGGCAGTCCTCGGTCCAGTCGACGCGCAGGTCCGCCACCGGCCAGGACACCTCGCGCACCAGCATCAGCCCCGCCGAATGCACCGGGCCGGCCTCGCCGCCGGCCGCCAGCGCCGCCCGCATCGCAGCCAGGAGGCGGTCGCCGAGATGGCCGCGCGCGGCCGTGAACGCCGCGACCATCGCCTGCGGGACGTTGCGATCCGCGAGCAGGTTGCCGCCGCAGGCGACGTTCTCGGCGCTCGCCTCGGCCCAGGTGCCGAGGGCGCTGGGGCCCGAATGGATCGCGGAGGCACCCTGGGCGTCGACGGCCAGCACCTGCCGGTAGGCCATGTGCGGCCCCGCCTTCAGCACGGCGACCGCCTGCTCCGCGCCGGCGCCGAGCGCCATCAGGTCGAGGGCCCTGCGGCCGAGCGACGGGTCGGTGACGTTCTGGCTCGCCACGGCGCCGATCCCGGCCCTGGCGTGGGCGCAGCGCGCCGCGACGGCCGGCGACGAGGAGGAGACGGCGACCCCGAACATGCCGGTCTCGGCGCAGCGCGCGACGATGGAGAAGGTCATGCCGCCTCCTCCGGGATCACCGCGATGGCGTCGATCTCCACGAGCCATTCCGGCCGGGCCAGCGCCGCCACGACGATGCCGGTGGAGACCGGGTGGACGCCCTTCAGCCATCGGCCA
The DNA here is from genome assembly GCF_964242245.1 of uncultured Methylobacterium sp. Classification (NCBI taxonomy): domain Bacteria; kingdom Pseudomonadati; phylum Pseudomonadota; class Alphaproteobacteria; order Hyphomicrobiales; family Methylobacteriaceae; genus Methylobacterium; species uncultured Methylobacterium sp. Next base: position 13,535 of record NZ_CAXTBY010000046.1, read on the forward strand.
ACGGTGCGGTAGACCGCCTCGCGGTAGCGTGGATCGACGAGGTAGATGGTGATCTTGCACACGTGCTCCAGCCGGGAGCCGGCTTCCTCCAGCAGCATGGCGATGTTGGCCATCGCCTTCTCGGCCTGCGCGCCGGCATCACCGATCGCGACGCTCTCCGAGGTGTCGAGATCCTGGCCGATCTGCCCGCGCACGAAGACCATCCTTCCCTGAGCCACGACCGCCTGGCACAGGTCGTTGTCCAGTGCCTGCTCCGGATAGGTGTCCTTGGTGTTGAAGGGACGGATGCGCCTGTGGACGGTCATGGGGTCACTTCTCGCGACGGAGCGGCGAAGGGTACGGGGCCGACTTGAGCTGTCGAACAGGTCGATGCAGAGGGTCCGGACGGCGTCCGCCGCAGGACCCGGACGACTGTCCGCGCGTCGCACCAGAACGAGCCGGATCGCCTCCACCATTTCCGCCAGCGGGCGTATCGTCAATGCACGTCCATCATAGGCTATGCTCGACGCCGGCTTCGTCGCGTGCAGGGCGTCACCGAGCCCTTGCGCCACCCGCCCACGCACCATCTCGAACGAATGACTGCTAACGCGGACCTGCGTGCCACGAAGACGACCCGGCGCGCGTTTGGATCACGGCGCCTCTTGAAATGATGCGCATCATACCTGCGGTCATAGGACGAACGCGTTTGCTCCATGAGGCCGCGGCTACGCGGCGGCGGTGGTCCGCCGGACCTCACGGGTCACGATCCAGAGACTTGATATCAAGCGTCCACGTCCTTCGCACGATCGGGCGACGACGGATCGAAGCCGACGAAGATCTCGCCCCCGACAAGCCGCGTCGGGTAGATGGTCAAGGGTCGGAAGGCCCATCCGGCGGAGACCGCTCCCGAACGCAGGTCAAACCAAGCCAAGTGGCGCGGGCAGAACAGTTTCCCGGCCGCGCAGCGGCCCTGCGCGAGGTCGGCGCCCTCGTGAGGACAAGCCCGCTCCACGGCGCGGACGCTGTCTGCGTCCCACATCAGGATGACATGGCGTCCCTCCATGAAGAGCGGGTGGATGGCGCCTGGGTCGAGCGCGTCGCGCCGGCAGGCGCGTACCCAGCGCAGGGGCGAAGCGGCATCGTCCGAGATGGGCGGTCCAGGCAACGTCACCCGCCGAGGTAGGCGTTCCGGACATGCGGGTCGGCGATCAGGGCAGCTCCCTTGCCAGCAAGCACGATGCGGCCCGTCTCGAGGAGGTAGGCGTAGTCGCACAGCTCAAGGGCGGCGAAGGCATTCTGCTCGACGAGGAGCACCGTGGTGCCCGCGTCGCAGATCGCGCGGATGACGGAAAACATCCGCTCGGCGATGTTCGGGGCGAGGCCGAGCGAGGGCTCGTCGAACAGCACGAGCTTGGGGCTCGCCATCAGCGCCCGCCCGATCGCGAGCATCTGCTGCTCGCCCCCCGACAGCGTGCCTGCCGCTTGGCCCTTGCGCTCGGCGAGCCGCGGGAACTCGCCGTAGATCCGGGCGAGGTCGGCGGCGATCCCGGCCGTGTCCCGGCGCAGGTACGCGCCCATCGCGAGGTTCTCGGACACGCTCATCTGCGGGAAGACGCGCCGGCCCTCCGGGCAATGGGCGATGCCGTGGGCGAGCACGCGGCGGGGGTCTGCGCCGGTGATGTCGCGGCCGTCGAGGCGGATCGAGCCGGAGCGCGCCGGGACCAGACCCGAGATTGCCCGCAGGGTCGTCGACTTGCCCGCGCCGTTGGCGCCGACGAGGGCCACGAGCTGGCCCGTGCGGATCTCGATCGACAGACCCTTGAGGGCGGTGACGTGGCCGTAGCCGCAGACGAGGTCGCGGATCTCAAGCATCGGCCGTCTCCCGCGCGGTGGCCTCGGCGGCTTGGCGCGCGGCCTTGCCCTGCCCGAGATAGGCCTCGATCACCGCCGGGTCCGCGCGGATCGCGGCCGGCGCCCCCTGCGCGATCAGGCGGCCGTAGTTCAGCACGGCGATGCGGTCGGAGACCGCCATCACCATGGGCATGTCGTGCTCGACGAGCAGGATCGTGATGCCGCGGTCTCGAATCGCCCGGATCAGGCGGATGAAGACCTGCGTCTCCGAGGCGTTCATCCCCGAGACCGGCTCGTCGAGGAGCAGCATCATTGGATCGCCCGCCAGCGCCAGGGCCACGCCGACGAGGCGCTGCTCGCCGTAGGAGAGCGACCCGGCCAGCTCCTGCCCCCGCGCGCCGAGCCCGACCCAGTCCAGGAGGTCGCGGGCCCGCTCGCGCAGGCGCCGCTCCGTCGCGCCGTCGCGACCGATCAGCCCGCCGAGGAGACGCACGCCGAGCGGCACGGCCTCGCGGACCGAGGAGCCCTGCGAAGATCCCTGGCGATGCAGGCCGATCATCACGTTGTCGAACACCGTGTCGTTGGGAAACACGCTGGTCCGCTGGAAGGTGCGGGACAGGCCGAGCCGCACGATCTCGTGGGGCTTGCGGCCGGCGAGCGGCGTGCCGCGGAAGCGCACCCGCCCCCGGCTCGGCTTGAGGAAGCCGGTCATCACGTTGAAGGCAGTGGTCTTGCCGGCCCCGTTCGGGCCGATCAGGCTGACGATCTCGCCGGGATGGACATCCAAGTGCAGGTCCGCGATGGCGACGAGGCCGCCGAAGCGCACGCCGACATGTTCGATCGCCAGGATCGGCTCTCCCGGCGGCGCGCTCACGACCGTACCTCCGCGGCGGGTAGCGCGGCGGGCGCCGTCGCCCCTCTGCTGCGGCCGAACAGACGAGCGAGGCCCGGCACGATGCCCTTAGGCATCGCGAACACGATCGCGATCAGGACGAGCCCGTAGACCATCCACTGCGCCTCCGGCGCCATCACCGGGCGGAGCGCCACGGGCAGCATCCCGAAGATCAGGCCGCCGACGATCGGGCCCATGAGCGTGCCCTTGCCGCCGCCGACGACCATGATCACCATGGTCACGGTGGTGGCGAACTGGAACACGTCCGGGTCGATGATGCGCAGGTAATGGGCGTAGAGGCTGCCCGCCGCCCCCGCCATCGCGGCCGAGATCACCGCGGCGACCGTCAGCGTGCGGGTGGCGTCGATCCCGACCGAGAGGGCCAGCGACTCGTTCTCCTTCAGGCCCCGCATCGCCCGGCCGAAGCGCGAGCCGACGAGGCGGGCGATGATCCCGTAGCAGAGCGTGCCGACCGCCAGGACGAGATAGTAGTTCTGCAGCTTGGTCCTGAGCGTCCAGAACCCGAGGCCCGGCAGGCCCAGCGTGAAGGCCGGGATCCCGGTGAGCGCGAGCGGTCCCTGGGTCAGCTCCACCCAGTTGAGGGCGACGAGCCGCACCACCTCCGCGAACGAGATCGTCACGATGACGAAGTAGGCGCCGCGCACCCGGAAGGAGAGCCGCCCGACGAGCCAGCCGCAGGCGCCGGCGGCGAGGATTGCCAGCCCGAAGCCGCTCGCCGCCGGCCAGGGCTCGTGCACCACGCGCAGGCCGAACCCGAGTTCGACGTCGAACCCGAGGCTCGTCAGCGCGCTGACATAGGCGCCCATCCCGAAGAAGGCGACGTGGCCGAGGCTGAGCTGCCCGGTGAAGCCGAGCAGCAGGTTCAGGCTCATCGCGGCGATGATGAGGATGCCCGTCGTGACCAGTGCGTTGAGGAGGTAGGGCTGGTCCACCAGCGCCAGCGGCAGCAGGCCGAGGCCCAAGAGCAGAGCGAGGGGCGCGAGCCGGCTCATCCGATCCGTTCCGCCCTGGCGAAAAGTCCGGTCGGCCTGAACACCAGCACCGCGATGATGATCAGGAAACCCATGGCGTCGCGGTAGCCGGACGAGACGTAGCCGGCGCCGAGTTCCTCCGCGAGCGCCAGGATGAAGCCGCCGATGGCGGCGCCGGTGATGTTGCCGAGCCCGCCCAGGATGACGATGGCGAAGGCCTTCAGCTCGGCCATCCCGCCCATCTGCGGGAACACGACGTAGACGGGGCCGAGCAGCGCGCCGGCGGCGGCGGCGAGGCTCGACCCGATGGCGAAGGTCGCGGTGTAGATCAGCCGGACGTTGACGCCCATCAGGGCGGCGGTGTCGCGGTCCTGGAAGGCCGCCCGCATGGCGAGCCCGAGCTTCGTCTTGTTGATCAGCACGTAGGTCAGCGCGATCAACGCGAGCGCGGCGCCCAGCACGAACAGGCGCAGCCACGACACCGAGACCGGGCCGAGCTGCAGCGGCGCCTCGGGGAACGGCGTCGGGATCGCCTTGGCGACGCCGCCGAACAGCCAGAGCGTGCCCGATTGCAGCACGATGCCGGCGCCGATCATCACCAGCATGGTGGTGTCGATGTCGGAGCCGCGCAGCGGCCGCAGCAGCAGCAGCTCGATCGCGGCACCGAGGACGAGACCGCCGAGGATCGCCGCCGGCAGCGCGACGAAGAAGTTCAGGCCGAGCGCCGACCCCGCGAGGTAGGTGAGGTAGGCGCCGACCGTGTAGAGCGCGCCGTGGGTGAAGTTCACGACGTTCATGATCCCGAAGATCAGCGTCAGCCCGATCCCGAGCAGCGCGTAGGTGCCGCCCAGGACGAGGGTGTTGAGGAGGTGCTGAAGCAACTCGGTCATCGGCGGCTCCCGGTTCGCGCATCGGGACGGGGACTTCGACCTATCAGAGCAGGTGTGAGGATGTGTTCAGACCATCTTCGGCAACCCGCGCTCCCTCCCCCCTCTGCGGGGGAGGGTGGCCCCCGTCAGGGGGTCGGGAGAGGGGCTGCGCGACGGTCCAGGATCCGTCGCCGTGCGCGACTTCTCCGGATGCGGCGCTCCCCTCACCCGACCCTCGCTGACGCGAGGGCCACCCTCTCCCGCATCGGGGAGAGGGAAAGCGCGCGGCGGTCCGCCTCCGTCAGATGGTCGGCACGACGACCTTCCCGTCCTTGATCTCGATCAGGTAGACGTCGGGCTTGCTCTGGCCGCTCTCCTTGCCGGCGGGGCCGGTCTTGGCGAAGCGGATCGCCCCGTTGAGGCCGGTGAAGTCCACCGACCAGAACGCCTTGGTGATCGCCGCGGGCTCCGTCGAGCCGGCCTTCTCGATCGCCTTCACGATGGTCCGGATGCCGTCGTACCCGCGGAAGCTCTCGGTAACCCCGGCGAACTGGAAGCCGCGCTTCTTCCACTCGCCGATGAAGCTCTCGGTCGCCTTCGCGTCCGGGGTCTTCTCCGGCAACCAGGGCAGGAAGGTGGTCAGGTGCAGCGTGCCGTCGGCGGCCGCGCCGGCCTGGGCGATGATCTGGTCGGGGTTCTGCGAGCCGCCGGTGGTGATGACGCGCTTCTTCAAGCCAAGCGCGGCCATCTGCTTGAAGATCAGCACGAGCTGATCGACGGAGCTGGTGATCATGATCGTGTCGGAGGCCGACGCCTTCAGCTTGGCGAGCTGGGCGCTCATGTCCTGCGCGCCCTGGTCCATGGTCTCGACGAGGCCGACCGTGACACCCTTGCCCTTGAGCATCGCGCCGAAGTCGGTGGCCGCGCCGCGGCCAAAATCGTTGTTGAGCACCAGGAAGTCGACCGTCTTCATCCCGAGCTTGTCGACCATCGGCGCGAAGGTCTCGGCCTCCAGCGACGAGGGCGGCGAGATGCGGAAGATGAAGGGGTTTCCGGAGGTGGTGATCTTGCCCGACGAGGAGGTCTCGACGAGCATCGGCGTCTCGTAGTCCACGAGCTTGGGCATCACGGCGAGCGTCAGGCTGGAGCCCCAGGCGCCCATCATCACCGGCGTCTTGTCGCTGGTGATGAGCTTCTCGGCCACCGCTGCGGCCTCCGTCGGGTTGCTCTTGTTGTCCTCGATCACGAGTTCGATCTTGCGTCCGAGCACGCCGCCCTTGGCGTTGATCTCGTCGGCCGCGATCTTGGCGCCGTTGACCACGTAGGTACCCGACGCGGCGAAGGCGCCGGTCAGCGGCTCGTTGACGCCGATGCGGATCGCCTGCGCCTGCGCCGTGCCGGCGGCGAGGATCAGCGACAGGGCCAGGGCCGGCCCTATCGTTCTGGTTCTGGTCATGTGTCGCTCTCCGCTCGGTCGTGGGGCTCGTGAGGGTGATCTTCGCGAAAGTCGGTCTTGCGGAAATCAGGTCTTGCGCGCGCGCCAAGCCGCGAGCCGCCTGCGCAGCGGATCGAGCAGGAGCCCGAGCAGCAGGCGCAGCGGGTTCAGGTCCGCGCCGCCCACCGGGATCGCGCTACCCGACAGGCGCGCCTCCAGGTTGCGGGCAAACTCCGCCGTGATGCGGCCGGCGAGATCGCGCACGAGGCCGGGACGGCCGAACTGCGCCAGCGGCCCCTTCAAGGTGTAGCCGACGGCGAGCACCACCCGCGCGGTGCCCGGATGCGCTCCGGGCTCGACCCAGTAGGCGATCTCGCCCTCGGTGGCCGAGCGCCCGCCGGCATCGCTGCCCGCTCCGCGTATGCGGCCGGCGCGGGCGGCCTCGTCCCGCTCGATCCGTGCCCGGCCCCGGAACGCGGCGGCAATCGGCCCGATCCGCACGCGCAGCGCCCCTTCAACCTGATCGGGTGCGGGCGCCCCGCTCAGTTCGGCCCCGGGCAGACAGGCGGCCACCGCGGCGACGTCGCCGAACAGGGCGAACACGGCCTCGGGCGGGTGCGCCACCGCGAACGCCTGCTCGAAGGTGTGAGCCGGCCGGAAACCTTCCGGGATCGCGATCAAAGCCGGTCGCGTCGCAGTCGCCGCCGGGTCCGGGCGGGCCGGCATCGTCCCGCCGCTCGCGGCCGCGCCGAGACGGGCGCCGACCGGGCCGAGGCCGCGCGGGGCGGTCTGGCTTCCATGCGTCAGGGCCGGGATGCCGCGCCCGCGCCGTTCCGCGATCACGCCCCGCACCGCGCGCACGATGCCGACATAGCCGGTGCAGCGGCAGAGGTTGCCCGCGAGCCCGGCCCGGATGCGCCGCTCGTCGGCCTCGGGCAGGCGCAGCACGAGATCGCGCGCGGCGATCAGCATGCCGGGGGTGCAGTAGCCGCACTGGAGCGCGTGCTCGCGGTTGAACGCGGCCCGCAATTCACCGGCGATCTCGTCGTCGTCGAGCCCTTCGATGGTGGTGACCGCGGCCCCTTCGCAGGCGCCGGCAAAGGTGAGGCAGGCACGGGCCGGCTCGCCGTCGAGGAGCAGCGTGCAGGCGCCGCAGACGCCGTGCTCGCAGCCGAGATGCGTGCCGGTGAGGTCGAGGGTGTCGCGCAGCAGGTCGGCCAGATGGGTGCGGGGTTCGGCCTGCGTACGGACCGCGCGCCCGTTCACCGTCAGGGCGAGGGAGAGGCGGTGCCCCGCGAGGCCGGCGCTCATGCGGCCTCCGTCAAGGGCTCGGAGACCGGGCCGGAGCGGGCGGCCTGCGCCACGGCGCGGGCGAGCACGCTGACGTGGACGTGGCGGTCCACGGCGTCGGCCATGCCGATGGCGCGTAGCGCCTCGTCGGCGGCGCGCGCATCGAAGCGCGAGTGGAAATCGGGGCCGATCCGGCCGCCGAAGAGCGGGCGGGCGTCGGCGATCAGCAGCGGCGCACGCTCGATCGCGCCGATGACGACGCGGGCACGCCCGCGCTGCGGCTCGATCAGCACCGCACCGATGGCATGGGCGAACTCGCCGATCTTCGAACAGTGCTTGGCATAGCCCCAGGCCGCGTCCGCCGACATCGCGGGCACGCGGACCGCCGAGACGATCTCGCCGGGCTCCAGATCCACGTCGAGGGCACCGCGCACGAAGGCGTCGAGCGGCAGGCGACGGCGGCCGGCCCTAGCGGACAGTTCCACCTCGGCACCGAGCGCGATCAGCGACGAGACCCAGTCGGCGGCGGGATCGGCGTGGGCGAGGCTGCCGCCGACCGTGCCGCGGTTGCGCACCGCGCGGTAGGCGATCGCCCCGGCGACGCGGGCCATGGCGCCCCCGGTGACGTCGGGCACGCGCCCGTCCTCGATGTCGGCATGGCTCACGCAGGCGCCGAGCACCAGCGTGCCGCCCTCGAGGCCGGCCCGCCGCAACTCGGGCACGCCGGCGATGTCGATCACGAGGTCCGGCTCGACGAGGCGCAGGTTCAGCATCGGCCCCAGCGACTGGCCCCCGGCGATCAGCTTGACCGTGCCCTCGGCCGCCGCGAGCCGGTCCAGCAGGTCCGCGAGATCGCGGGGACGCGCATAGGCGAACGGCGCGGGCTTCATGCCGCCTCCCGCTCGCGCACGGGCACGGCCGCGCGGGCGGCCAGCACCGCCTCGACGATCCGGCGCTGGCTGACCGGCGAATGCAGCATCTCCACGCCGAGCGGGCGCAGGGCGTCGTTGATCGCGTTGGCGATGGCCGCGGGCGGCGCGATCGCCCCGCCCTCGCCGATGCCCTTCACGCCGAACTGCGTGTAGGGCGAGGGCGTCTCCATGTGGTCGATGCGCGGCTCCGGCACCTCCGCCGCGCCGGGCAGGAGGTAGTCCGAGAGGGTCGAGGCCAGGGGTTGGCCGCGGGCGTCGAAGCGCACCTCCTCGTAGAGGGCCGTGCCGATCCCCTGGGCGAGGCCGCCGTAGATCTGGCCGTCGACGACCAGCGGGTTCACCAGGGTGCCGCCGTCCTCGACGATGACGTAGTCGAGGATCTCCACCGCCCCGAGGTCGGTGTCGACGGCCACGACGACGGCGTGGGCCGCGTAGGAGAACGTCCCGGAATCGCGCTGCGGCTTGTAGCCGGCCGTGACCTCCAACCCGCCCGGGTTCACGCTTGGGCTGAGGTCCTGCGGGCGCCGGTACCAAGTGTGGGCGATCTCGGCCAAGCTCACGTCGCCCGCGGGGCCGACGACGCGGCCGGCCTCGTAGCGGCAGGCTTCGGGATCGGCCTGGAGCAGGTGTGCGCCGATGGCCAGCGCCCGATCGGCCAGTTCCCGGCAGGCGGTGGCCACGGCGCCGCCGGCCATCACCATCACCCGCGATCCCCAGGAGCCGGTGGAATAGGGCGTCATCGCCGTGTCGCCGTGGACGAGGCGGGTGCGCGCCACCGGCACCCCCAGGATCTCGTGGGCGACCTGCGCGAGCGTCGTCTCCAGGCCCTGCCCGTGCGAGTGCGCGCCGATCCGCAGTTCCAGCCCGCCGTCGGGGGTGAGCCGGGCGGCGGCCTGCTCGTGGCCCGGCACCATCGGAATGCCCCAGCCGGAATAGACCGAGGTGCCGTGCGCGGCCTGCTCGCAGTAGATCGACAGGCCGAGCCCGATGCGGCGGCCGTCCGGTTCCTTCTTCGCGACTTGGCGTTTGCGGACGGCCGCGACGTCGATCGCTTCCAGAGCGCGCGCGAGCGCCTGCGGATAGTCGCCGCTGTCGAAGTGCTTGCTGGTGATGTTGTCGAACGGCATCTGCCCGGGGCGCACGAGGTTCTTCTCGCGGACCACCCAGGGCTCGATCCCGGCTTCGCGCGCCACCGCATCGAGCACCAGTTCCAGCGCGAAGCAGACGCCGGTGCGGGCGACGCCGCGATAGGGCAGGATCGGGCACTTGTTCGTGGCCACCGACCACGTGCGGCAGCGATAGGACGGGAAATCGTAGGGGCCGGGCAGGATGCTCGCCACCTGCGCCGCCTCCAGGCAGGCCGAGAACGGGTAGGCGGAATAGGCGCCGGAATCGACGGTCGCCTCGCAGTCGATCCCCCGGAGCGTCCCGTCGCGCTCGGCGTAGGCGGTGATGCGGTAGTGGTGCTCGCGGCAGTTGGCGTTGGCGGTTAGGTGCTCGCGCCGGTCCTCCAGCCAGCGCACGGGATGGCCGCAGCGCAGGGCCAGCCAGCCGAGGCAGACTTCCTCCGCCAGGAGGATTGCCTTGTAGCCGAACCCGCCGCCGACATCCGGCGAGACGATGCGCAGCCGTCCCTGCTCGATCCCGAGACATTCCGAGAGGCCGTTGCGCACGATGTGCGGCATCTGGCTCGCGGTGTGGACGACGAGCTGGTCCGCGCGGTGATCGAGATGCACCACCGCGCCGCGCCCCTCGATCGGCGCCATGCATTGCCGGCCCGTCGAGATGGTGCGCGACACCTGGATCGGCGCATCGAGGGCGGCGGGAAAGTTCACGTCGACCAGGGTCTCCAGGAAGACGTTGTCGCCCCAGTGCTCGTGCACCAGTGCCGAGCCGGGCTCGCGCGCCGCGAGCATGTCGTGGACGGCTGGAAGCTCTTCCAAATCGACCACGACGGCGGCGGCGATGTCCTCGGCCTCGGCCCGCGTCGGCGCGAGGCAGACGGCCAAGAGCTCGCCGACCTGCCGGACCTTGTCTGTCGCCAGCACCGGCTGCTCGGAGACCTTGAAGCCGCGCAGGCCCGAGACCGCGCGGATCGGCGCCACGCCGTCGAGGTCGTCGGCCGTGAACACCCGGTCGCGGAACGCCTCCGGCACGTGGATCGCGCGGATGCGGGCGTGGGCGAGCGGGCTGCGCACGAAGGCCACGTCCTGCATCCGGGGCATGCGGATATCGCCGACATACTCGCCCCGCCCGCGCATCAGGCGGTCGTCCTCCTTCCGGGGGAGGCGCGCGCCGACGCCCTCGCGCGACGTGCCCTCCGTCGAAGCGTCGGCCGCGGGGCCGATCACGCCGCGACGGCCTGCGGCAGGATCGGCGAGTCGGCCTCGAAGCGCTTGCCCCCGCGCAGGCAGAAGGCCGGCTGCAGCAACCGCTCGGCGATCACCCGCGTGTCCTCGTTGTCGCGCAGCAGGAAGCGGCCGCGATGGTCGTGGAGCACGGACACGTCGGCGGAAAACCCCGGAGTGAGCGCGCCGATCCGGTCGGAGAGCCCGAGCATCGCGGCCGGGTGCGCGGTCACCATCGGCACCACCTCCTCGAGGGTGAGGCCCAGGGCCAGCATCGAGCTCATCGCCTGGGTCAGGCTGAAGCGCGCTTGGCCGAGGAAGGGGTGGTTCTCGTCGTCGTGGTGCTCGTCCGGGGTGCCCGCGGGCCTGGGGACCTCGGTGTTGTAGCCGTGCATGTCGGCGCCGAGCGTATAGGGCATCACGCCCGCCGGCAGCGAGGCGCGGGCGACCCGGTAGGAGAAGTGACTGCCGTGGCCGACATCGACCCGGAGCCCCGCGTCCATCGCCGCGCGGATGATCGGGTGGACGACGCCCTCCTCGTTGATGAAGCCGCCGGGATGCCGGGTGAACGGGTGGGCCAGCACGTCGCCGGGGCGCAGCAGCGGGATCACCCGCTCCATGATGGTGTCGGCGTCCTCGCCGTTGGCGCCGCTCTCGGGAAGGCCCCAGAGCTGGCCGAAATGCACGTAGAGCGGAAGCTCGGCGCGCCGGCTGATCTCGGCGGCCATCTCCATCACCTTGATGCCCCAGCGGGCAAAGCCCCCGATCTCGGCGTGGCCCTTGATGCCGCGCACGAGATCGCGGTTCTCGGTCGCCGACTTGACGGTGGCCTCGATGTCCACGCCGTCCGGGCTGTAGAGGTTGGGGTAGAAATGCCCCTCCAGGCCGCCGACGAGGTAGGCGGAGAGGAAGGCGTAGACGCGGGTCTCGGCCTCCTCCGCGATGAAGCTGCGGAAGCCCGGGAGCGTCATGCAGGACGGACCGCCCTGGTCGATCACCGTGGTGACGCCCGAGCGCACGCCGACCATGTCCGGCGGCAGGCCGAAGCGGCCGGTGACGTACTGGTAGACGTGGGCGTGGGTGTCGATCATCCCCGGCAGCACGAGCTTGCCCGACACGTCGACCACCTCGGTGGCGGCGGACGGGATGATCGTCTCTCCGACGGCCGCGATCCGCCCGTCGCGGATCGCGATGTCCCGGATGCCGTCGATGCCGGAGGCGGGACAGATCACCCGGCCGTTGCGCAGGAGCAGGTCGTAGCGGGAGCCGTCCATGATGCAATCTCACGCGTCCGTATCGATGTGCGCCGCCGCAAGGCTATCCGCGGGCGGCAAAAAGCGAAGCACGCTTCGCATTTGCCTTGAAGCATGATGCGTGCCAAGGCGAAGGCGGAAGGCACTGGGGCATCGGCGATGGAAGACGGGTTCGACGGTCGCGCAGCCAAAATCGCTGAACGTCCTGCGGCACGGGCGATGCCTGCCGGCGCTGGCGCGTCATGGCCTCTGGAGGACCGTCCAGGATTCCTCGCCCGGCGCCTGCATCAGATCCACGTCAGCCTGTTCTCTGAGCGTTGTGCCGAATTTCGGATCACACCCTTGCAGTACAGCCTGCTTTCCCTGCTCGTGGACCTTGGCGAAGCCGACCAGACGACGCTCTCGAATGCGATCGCACTCGACCGGACCACCACGACGGGCGCCGTCAAGCGCTTGGAGGCACGCGGTCTCGTCAGCCGGACGACCTCGGCTACCGACCGTCGGGCCCAGACTTGCCGGCCGACGCAGGCTGGCAGAGACCTTCATGGTGCGATGGAGGGTACAGCGAGAGATGCCCACGCGGCAACCATCGCGGTCCTTTCCCCGGCGGAGCGCGAGGTGTTCGTGCGTCTGATAAAGAAGCTCACCGCGGCGCACGCTCAGCGTCGAGACTCGGCAGATCTGAAGGATTGAGGGTGGCCGACCGACGCAGCGATCGTCTGGTGGCCTGGCCCGCTGGGAAGTGGTCCGCCGTGAGGTATGGCTTTGCGCCATGTGGAGGATGTTGTCATGGGACGGAAGACGCATACG